>JAYVRE010000262.1:0-4603 GCA_043776535.1 Methylotenera sp.
GGCGTGGAACATTTGCTGTATTTCAACTCTGTGGCGGATTCTAGCGGTACGCTCACGATTACTGCCACCTTCGAAGTCGGCACCAATATTGACCAAGCGACTTTTAACGTGAGTAATCGCGTGAATATTGCCACGCCGCGCTTGCCAGAGGAAGTGCGCAGAAATGGTCTAATCGTACAGAAAATATCCAACGATTTTTTGTTGGTGGCGATGCTCACCTCGCAAGATAAAACCTACGATAGGTTGTATTTAAGTAACTACGCCACGCTGAATATATTGGATGAAATAAAACGTATTCAGGGCGTGGGTGAAGCGCGGATTTTTGGTGGGCAAGATTACGCCATGCGCGTGTGGCTGCGGCCAGATAGAATGGCGCAACTGGGCGTGACGACGACGGATATTGCGCAGGCGATTCAAACGCAAAACGCGCAATATGCGGCGGGTAAAATCGGCCAAGATCCAGCCCCAAACGACCAGCAAATTGTCTATACGGTGACCGCCAAAGGACGTTTGCTGGAGCCTGAACAATTCGGCAATATCATCATTAAAGCGAATGGCCCCAGCGGAATTTTGTACCTGAAAGATGTGGCTAGGATTGAACTTGGCGCGCAAAATTACAATGTGCGCTCTGCGCTCAATGGCAAGCCAGGCGTAGCGCTTGGCGTATTTTTGCAATCGGGTGCCAATGCGCTAGATACCGCAAAAAACATCAAACTGAAAATGGAGGAGCTGAAACAGCGTTTTCCAGCAGACATGCAATATAGCATTCCTTACGACACTAGCGATTTCGTTAAAGCGACGATTGAGGAAGTGTTTATAACGCTGGGTGAAGCCTTGATTTTGGTGGTGCTGGTGGTATTTTTATTCTTGCAAAGTTGGCGCGCAACGCTGATACCGATTATCGCGGTGCCAATTTCACTCATCGGTACTTTCGCAGGCTTGTATTTGCTGGGCTTTACCATTAATTTGCTCACACTGTTTGCCATGATTTTAGCCATTGGTATTGTGGTGGATGATGCAATTGTGGTGTTGGAAAATGTCGAGCGGCTGATGCGCGACGAAAAACTTAAGCCCTTGGATGCCGCGATTAAATCCATGCAGCAAGTGTCTAGCGCGGTGATTGCGATTGTGATGGTGCTGTGCGCGGTGTTTATTCCTGTCGCGTTTATGGGTGGCATCGCGGGCGCTTTGTATCGCCAATTTGCCGTGACAGTGGCAATTGCAGTGGTGATTTCTGGCATAGTCGCGCTGACGCTCACGCCAGCTTTGTGCGCGATTTTGCTCAAAAACACACACAAAGAAAATGCTTTTTTTAGGGCGTTTAATCAAGGTTTTCTAAGAGCAACCAATTTTTATACGCACATTGTCGATTTAACTTTGCACCATAAAATTATTGGCGCGGTGGTGTTTACTCTCATTATTGCGCTGTGTGCGGTGCTGCTCAATCGCGTGCCAGGTAGCCTAGTGCCGCAGGAAGACCAAGGTTACGTGATTACCTTGATTATTATGCCCGATGGCGCGACACTGAATCGCACCGAAAAAACTACCGAAGCGATTCGCCAAGCCATAGCGCCTGATCCTGCTGTTCAGTTTGAATTTGCGATTGCAGGTTTAGATTTTATTGGTGGCGGCAATAAAACCAGTGCAGGGACTATGTTTGTGCGCTTAAAAGATTGGAAGGAACGCACCACCACGGCGGACGATATTTCAGGCAAATTGAACGGCATCGGCATGGGTCAACCCGATGGTTTTGCATTTGCAATCAACCCGCCGGCCATTCGTGGCTTAGGCAGCTCAGCAGGCTTCGAAATGTACGTACAAAGCCGCATGAATAGTGATCCGCAGAAGCTTGCAGTGGTGCTAAATAATTTCGTTGGCGCCATGCGTGCCGACCCGAAATTGACGAATATCAACACCTTTTTTAGGCCAACCGTGCCACAACTTTATATCGAAGTGGACGAAGCGAAAGCCTTGTCATTGGGCGTGTCAATAGCTGATATTTATGCAGCGTTGCAAAGCACCATGGGGCAACTTTACGTGAACGATTTTAATAAATCTGGCCGTACTTATCGCGTGCAGTTGCAGGCAGAGCCGCAATTTCGTAGCAAGCCAGAAGATATTGGCAAAATTTACGTAAGAAGCAAGCCTAGTAATTTACACCCAAATGGGCAAATGATTCCACTATCTTCCATCAGCAAGGTGAGCCGCGTGATTGGTGCGGAACAATTGGAGCGTTACAACGGGCTGCTGTCGGCAAAAGTTTTGGGCAGCGGCGCGCTAGGGGTGAGCTCAGGCGATGCGATTAATCTGGTCGAAAAACTCGCCAAAGAAAACTTGCCAGAAGGCTACCAAATCGCTTGGACAGGCCAAGCTTATCAAGAAAAACGCACTGGCTCCGCCGCCATATTTGCCTTTAGCTTTGCGATTATTATGGTATTTTTAATTTTGGCGGCACAGTTCGAGACCTGGGCATTACCGCTGGCGGTGATTATGGCAGTGCCATTTGCGCTGGCAGGCGCGTTGCTGGCGGTGTTGGTGCGTGGTATGCCCAATGATATTTACTTTCAAATTGGGCTGATTACCTTGATTGGTTTGGCAGCGAAAAACGCCATTTTAATTGTCGAATTTGCCAGTCAAAAAATGGAGGAAGGTATGCCTGTGATGCAAGCGGCGGTTGCGGCAGCGCGCTTAAGATTTAGGCCAATTGTCATGACTTCGATGGCGTTTGTGCTCGGCATAACGCCGCTGTTAGTGGCTACAGGCGCGGGTTCTGCGGCGCGGCGTAGCATGGGTACAGGCGTGTTTGGCGGCATGATTTTAGCGACTTTTGTGGCGACTATTTTTATTCCCTTATTTTTCACTTGGCTTTCTGGCAAACACGTAAGAACGCACGGTCATGAGCACGATAAAGCAATATCTGGAGATCGGGCATGATGCGATTTCTAGCGATACTCTTGATGCTTATTTTGGTTGGTTGCAAAATTCTGGGTCCTGATTACAAGCGCGCGGAGTCGAGCTTGCCAGCCACTTTTGGCGAGGCAGATGATTCTGCAAACGCGGCAAATGAGGTTCTGAAACAATGGCCAAAAAATTGGTGGGCACATTATCAAGATGATAAGCTAAACGAGCTGGTAGCTTTGAGTTTGAAAAACAACACTAATATCGCGCTGGCCGTAGCGCGTATAGAAGAAGCGGATGCCAGCATGCGTGAGGTCGGTGCGTCGCTGTTTCCACAGGTGGATTTATCGGCTGATGCTACCCGTAGCAAAGTGACTGAATTAGGTGCTTTCCCAGTGTTTGGTGACAAAATTCGCAACAATTATTCGTTTGGCTTAAGCACTTCATTCGAGATTGATTTTTGGGGAAAAATCAGACGTGCAAAAGAATCCGCCGCTGCCAATGCACTCGCTTCGCGCAACGCAAAAGATACGGTTGAGCTTTCCTTAATCGGGCTGGTAGCCAGCAACTACTTGCAAATGTGCGGTTTAGACGCACAGATAGCAGTGACGAAAGATAACCAAATTAGCCGAGTAGAAGCGCTTAAATTAAATCAACGCCGTCTTGCGGGCGGCGTGGCCAGCGCGCTAGAAGTAAGCCAAGCCGAGGTGCTGGTGAGCAATTTAGCCGCACAGTTAATTGAGTTAAATCGCTTGCGTGCGCTAAGCTTGCATCAACTTGCGGTGCTCACAGGCGTGTTAGATTTAAAACTCGCAGCAGCAGACTTGCGTAGCTTGCCAGTGCCACCAACGCCGCCTGCAGGCTTGCCTTCCGCGCTACTAGAGAATCGCCCTGATATACGTCAAGCTGAACAAGCTTTAATCTCAGAAAACGCTAAAATTGGTGTAGCTAAAGCCGCCATGTACCCAAGCATTAGCCTCACTGGAAGCTTGGGTGGTGAAAGCTTAGAGCTGGGTGATATTTTAAAAGCGGGCGCACGTATTTGGACGTTTGGCCTGGGTTTAGATTTGCCGATTTTTGATTCTGGCCGCCGCGAATCGCGCGTTGAACAAGCCAGCACCCGCCAAAAACAAGCCTTGGCGCAATATCAAACTGCGATACAAAACGCGTTTAGAGAGGTGAAAGACGCATTAATAACACGACGTTTAAATGCTGAGCGCGAGCAAGCGCTACTGCAAAGTGAGGCTTCTGCCAAAAAAGCCCTCACCGTGGCTGAGAATCGCTATAAATCAGGCTATTCGGCATATTTAGAAGTGTTGGATGCACAGCGTGTACATAACGAAGCCTCGCTCAATGTGGTGCAAGCCAAGCAGGCTACTTTTTTAGCAACAGTGGAATTGTTTAAAGTATTAGGTGGTGATTGGAAAAGTGAAAGCTCAGCAATGCAGCCGCCGCAAACTAATTAAACGTAAAACACTTCAAACCTAAAACCAATTAAAAAGGAAAAGCCACCTTTACCCAATCATCACGCGATTCGATGGCTTGTCCGAGCAATACGTGTTTAAGTGAGCCTGCAATAGTTACTGCATAATTGGCGTTTGCACTATAATTAATTTTGGGTAAAATCAAAGTCGAGCTGTCAGAATGACCCGCCTCAATTGGCAGATAGATACCTGAAAATAAACCTATATCTATACCTATATCT
>JAYVRE010000263.1:0-4582 GCA_043776535.1 Methylotenera sp.
CGATTTTTTTACCGATACACAATGGACACCGCTATTTGAAGATGCGCACTACGGCATTTTACCGCTTATTTCGGGCACGCTAACCACCTCTGCAGTTGCTTTGACAGTAGCTATTCCTGTTGGCACCATTACAGCAATTTATCTATCAGAGTTTGCATCACATAAAACACGTGAAATTGTAAAGCCAATATTAGAGCTGTTAGTAGGCGTGCCAACCATTGTATTTGGTTACTTTGCATTATTATTTTTAACACCTATTTTGCAAAAAATATTCCCCGATTTGCCAGGTTTTAACATGCTCAGCGCAGGCATTGTGATGGGCATTATGATTGTGCCTTATATTGCCTCATTGGCAGAAGATGCTATGCGCGCTGTGCCCATGGCCATGCGCGAAGGTAGCTACGCTATGGGTGCTACACGCTTTCAAACCGCCATACGCGTGGTGGCACCAGCCGCGACTTCTGGCATTGTGGCCGCTTACATTTTGGGTATTTCACGCGCAGTAGGCGAGACCATGGTGGTGGCTGTGGCCGCAGGGCAGCAGCCTATCGTCAGCTTTAACCCGATGGAAAGCGCTGCAACTATTACTGCTTACATTGTGCAAGTTGCGATGGGCGATTTACCGCATGGCAGCGTTGGCTATCAAAGTATTTTTGCCGCAGGCTTGGTGTTGCTGGTGATGACCTTGTGCTTCAATATTCTTGGTCATTTGATACGCAAAAAATATCGTGAGCATTATTAAACACTTAGACTACAAAAACAGCCCTCAAACAATGAGTACTAACATGACACCAGAAATGCCTCCAGTTAAAGCGCCAGCTTCTGTACTAAAAAATATTGGCGTAAAAAACCTTACCGAAGTGCGTGCCATGATTAAGCGTCATAAGCTCAATGATTACATCTTCTCACTCATTGGGCTGCTTGCGCTTACGTTAGCTTTACTCACGCTGCTTATACTGTTTAGCGATTTGGTGATGGATGGTTACACGCGCTTTAATACGGATTTCCTTACCAACTTCCCTTCGCGCCGCGCTGCCAACGCAGGCCTGTTATCGGCTTGGGTTGGCTCTGCTTTAGTCATGTTGGTGACATTTTTGGTAGCCGTGCCTATGGGCGTAGCGGCTGGCTTATATCTTGAAGAATACGCACCAAAACACTGGTTTGCAGACTTAATTGAAATTAACGTGACTAATCTTGCGGGCGTGCCGTCGATTGTATATGGCCTGCTAGCGCTAGGTTTATTTGTGTATATTTTAGATTTAGGCCAAAGCATACTAACTGCAGGCTTAACTTTAGGCTTGTTAATCTTACCTATTGTCATTGTCTCCACCCGAGAGGCCATACGCGCCATTCCAGTCGCCATTCGTGAAGCGGCTTACGCGGTAGGCGCAACCAAATGGCAAGTAGTTTACGACCACGTTTTGAAATATTCTTACGGCGGTATTTTAACTGGCATTATTATCGGCATGGCGCGCGCACTAGGTGAAACAGCTCCCATTATCACTATTGGCGCGCTCACGTTTATCGCGTTTTTACCGCCATCACCTATTACTGATGTAGTCCCTTTCATCAATTTTGAGTGGTTAAGCTCGGGGTTTACGGTATTGCCGATTCAAATGTTTAACTGGTTATCGCGCCCAGATCATGCCTTTCACATCAACGCAGCCGCCACTGGCGCGCTCATTATTGTGGTTACGCTACTCATGAACGGTACAGCAATCTACTTACGCTATAAAATTCGCAAGAATATTAAATGGTAAACACTAAGGTTTTATAAACTATGATCACCCCCACAACCGCTATTAAAGCCGAGTCGCGCGACCTTAACTTTTTCTATGCAAATGGCATGCAAGCGCTTAAAAGCGTGAATATGCCGCTATATGAAAACAAAATCACCGCGCTGATTGGCCCATCAGGCTGCGGAAAATCGACTTTTTTGCGCTGCTTTAATCGTATGCACGATTTGTACCCTGGTAATAAATATCAAGGCCAAATTGTCATGCACCCCGATAATACCAATATTTTAGAACACGGCGTTGACCCGATTGAAGTACGTATGCGCATTAGCATGGTGTTTCAAAAACCCAACCCTTTTCCTAAAAGTATTTACGAAAACGTGGCTTATGGCTTGCGCGTGCGTGGCGAAAGTAATAAGCGCATGTTAGATGACAAGGTAGAAGAAGCACTGAAAGGTGCAGCTTTGTGGAACGAAGCCAAAGATAGATTGCAAGATTTAGCCTTTAACTTATCGGGTGGCCAACAGCAACGCCTATGTATTGCACGTGCGTTAGCAACAGACCCTGAAATCATGCTATTTGATGAGCCAACATCGGCATTAGACCCAATCGCTACTGCTAATATTGAAGAATTAATGAGTGAGCTGAAACAAAAATTAACGATTTTAGTGGTAACGCACAATATGCAACAAGCGGCGCGCGTGTCAGATTTCACTGCCTACATGTACCTAGGCGAGCTGATGGAATATGATGATACCAATACCATTTTTACCCGCCCCAGCCGCAAAGAGACTGAAGATTACATCACTGGCAAGTTCGGTTAATTCTATTGCCAAAAATAAGGAATTATCATGCAAGAACATATATTTAAACAATACGATGCCGAGCTAGAAGCCGTGCGCGCCAAGGTGCTTGAGATGGGCGCACTGGTGGAGCAGCAAATTGTTGACGCGCTTGAAGCCTTGATTGGATCTAACCCCAAGCTTGCTAAAGCTGTGATTAAAAAAGACCACATGGTGAATGCGCTTGAAGTACAAGTGGACGAAGATTGTAGCCATATTATTGCGCGCCGCCAGCCAACTGCGGGCGATTTACGCATGGTGCTGATGATGATTAAAACCATTACCGACCTTGAGCGTATTGGCGACGAAGCCGCTAAAATTGCCCGTTATGCGCTAAAGTCTAACGAAACAGATCGCGTGTGGACACCACGATTTGCCGAAATTAAAACCATGGCCAACTATGCTCGAGATATGTTACACATGGCTCTAGACGCTTTTGCGCGCTCAGATGCGACTAAGGTGCTAGAAATTGCACACATGGATGAAGAAGTGGATGAACAGTATCAAATGACCATACGTCATCTCATTACTTTTATGCTGGAAGACCCGCGCACCATTACCATGGCGCTAGAAGTGTTGTTCGTATCGAAAGCCATTGAGCGCATTGGTGATCACGCCAAAAATATCTCGGAATACGTGGTGTATATGGTGAAAGGTAAAGACGTGCGCCACGTTAGCATGGAAGAGATGGAAGAAACCGCTAAAGACTAAACATAATTATCAGCTAAAATTGCTTTAAAATAGATGCCACTAGACTAAATCATTCTATGAAAGGCCTGTAATCCGCATGGATATTGGCTTACAGGGCACTTGTTTTTCAGCAGATAGTGCTAGATAAAACGCTAACATGCGTTCTGCTTGCCTGGCGGCCGACCACTTGCTGTGCGCGTATTCTCTCGCACGTTCGCCCAAATGTTCGCGATGAACTGGGTTTGCCAGCAACGCATGAACTTTATGCGCAAACTCCGCTTCGTCATCAACTGCAATCATGGCACCTTGCCCCTCCACCAATATCGACGCGGTTCCCAGCTCGGCAATCGCCACCACTGGCGTGGCTTGCGCCATGGCCTCTAGCAGCACTAAGCCTTGCGTTTCACTCTTAGAGGCAAACACAAATATATCAGCCGCCTTGTAGCAAGCATTCAACTCGGTATTTCTGTCTAAATAACCAATAAACTGCACATTATTTTCCATGCCTAAGGTTTTAACTAATGCACGCAGACTATGTTCTGCTGGCCCTTCACCCGTAATCACCAGTAAAACTTCAGGCATGTCTTTAGTAAGTAATTGGGTTACTCTTACTAAAAAATCAATATTCTTTTCAAAAGCCACACGCCCCACATACAAAAGCATTGGCCGATTTTGCGCAATACCATATTTTGCTTTAAACGCTTCGCTATCTGCCGTGTTAAAACTCGCCTCCTGCAAACCTGTCGCAATCACTTCTGCTTTAGTGTTAATGCCATAAGTGCGCAGCACATCTAACATCGGTTGAGATGGCGCCACAATCGCATCCACTTGATTACATTGATTTTTAGAGATGAGCCTTGCTAAACCGCGGGCTGCAAATTTTGGAATCCACGGTAAATAATGCTGTAAATAATCCTCAAAAAAAGTGTGGTAGGTTTCTACGACGGGTATTTGCAATAATTTACCAAGTTTTAAGCCCGCATAGTGCGCTACAAATGGCGTGTGGATATGAATCAGATCAAATTTTTTGCTTTTAAGTACGGGCAATAAGTGCAGTATTTCTCTATATTTCATCAACTTATCTTCTGGATCAAAGTAGATAGAGCGTGCTGGTACGCGGGTAATCCAAGCTTCGTCTATTGTCTCAACTTTATAATCTGGTGCAATTAAATGCACGCTATGACCCAACTTTTGCAGCTGCTCAGCAAAGGTGCGAATTGAGGTAGAAACACCATTCACACGTGGAAAATAAACATCCGAAATAAGTAATATATTCATGCAGTTATCCAAAATTAATGCTACTAATTTTAAGCC
>JAYVRE010000264.1:0-4572 GCA_043776535.1 Methylotenera sp.
ATGATTTCTAATTTGTCTAATCAGCTAAAAGAACAAGGCGCGCTAGACCGCATGGATGAAGTATTGCTCGAAATTCCGCGTGTGCGCGAAGATTTAGGCTATCCGCCGCTCGTCACGCCGACCTCTCAAATTGTCGGCACGCAGGCTGTGCTAAACGTGATGACTGGCGCACGTTATAAATCGGTAACCAATGAAGTTAAAAATTATTTACTTGGCCAATATGGCAAAGCGCCAGCACCAATAAACGCAAAATTAAAGCAACAAGCCATAGGCGATGCCGAAGTGATTACCTGCCGCCCTGCAGATTTGCTAGAGCCAGAAATGGCTAGATTACAAGTTGAATCTGAGCGCATTGCAATATCTGAGGAAGACGTTTTAACCTACGCCATGTTCCCCGATATTGGTAAAACTTTTTTGCAAGAGCGCAATGCAGGCAGCTTAAAGCCAGAGGCATTACAATCCAAAGAAGCTGTCAATACCGACTCTGCGCGCTATGCGCCCAGTGAGTTTAAAGTGACTTTGCATGGTGAAACTTTCCACATTAAGCTCACTGGTAGCGGCCATGCAGGCGAAGAAAAACGCCCATTCTATGTATCTGTTGACGGCATTGTCGAAGAAGTTATCGTAGAAACATTAGACGAAATTGAAGTTTCTGGCGGCAGCAGTGCTAAAAAAAATGGTGGCAAGAAAAAGACCTCAACCACATCAAGTGGTCGCCCTCGCCCACACCATGTGGGTTGTGTGACCACTGCCATGCCAGGCACGATTGTAGCGGTTAAAGCCAAAGTGGGCGATAAAGTGAAAGCTGGCGACGGCGTATTGGTGATTGAAGCCATGAAAATGGAAAATGAAATTCAAGCCTCAACTACTGGCACAGTGGTTGCTGTGCACGTCAGCAAAGGTGATGCAGTCACGCCAGACGAATCACTTTTAGAGATTCAACCCGAATAAAAAGTTTTGTCGCTATGCTGCGTTACTCATAAAAAATGATGTCTTACATATCAACTATATGCTGCGCCATCATTTTTTATTCGCGCCTTGCCTAGCTTAGAAACTGTTAATTCGGAGTTTTTGATTTTGAATATTAGCCAACTGCAATTTTAACCATAAGCCGACAGAATAAGCCTGTCGGCTTTTTATTTAAGCGAAACAATAAATAAAAAACATGAAGCAAACTTTAATTTTAGCGTCTTCATCGGAATACAGGCGCCAGCTTTTGCAAAAGCTGCTGATTCCGTTTAATAGCATCTCGCCAAATGTTGATGAATCGGCGCTTGCTGGGGAAAAGCCACAAGAGACGGCCTTAAGATTGGCGCAGGAAAAAGCCAAAAAAATTGGTAATGAATACCCACATGCGCTGGTCATTGGCTGCGATCAAGTCGCCACACTAGATGGCGAGCAGTTGGGCAAGCCGCTTAATCACAACAATGCAACAACGCAACTGCAAAAAATGCGCGGGCGCGAGGTGGTTTTTCACAGCGCACTGTGTTTGTATAATGCAGCTACAGGCAATATGCAGGCTGATGTTGTGCCTTATTTAGTCAAGTTCCGTCAATTATCAGATGAGCAAATCGAAAGCTATCTAACTAAAGAACAACCTTACCATTGCGCGGGTAGCGCGAAATCTGAAGGCTTAGGCATTGCGCTGATTGAACGTATGCTTGGCGAAGACCCTAATGCACTGATTGGCTTGCCCCTCATTAAACTCATCACCATGTTGCACAATGAAGGCATCAACGTCATATAAATAAGCACTACTGGGTAAGCACTACAGCAGCGCGTCAACTAAAAGTTTCTGCAACCGTTTTACAAGCTTCAACCCCTTAATTTGAAAGAATCCTAATGTTTAAACGCCGTGCAATCGCCCTTGCCATTACCTCATTACTTTCAATCGGAGCCTTTGCTGCGGAAAATTTAGAGGAATCTCGCAGTACGCTCAATGATCAGCAAAATGTGGCCGTCACCATTTACAATCAAGATTTAGCGCTGGTAAAAGATACCCGCAAAGTGAATATTAAAGCGGGTTTAAATGCGTTAGCGCTACGCGATGTAAGCGCACAAATTCGCCCTGAAACTGCCCTGCTACGCAGCATTAATGCGCCTGGTAGCTTAATCTTGCTAGAGCAAAACTTTGATTTTGATTTGCTCACTCCGCAAAAAATGTTAGAAAAATACGTCGGTAAAACCGTAGGCATCGTTAAAACAAACCCAACCACGGGCGTAGAAACCACAGAACAAGCCACTGTGCTGGCGGCCAATAATGGTGTGGTGCTTAAGGTTGGTAACCGTATTGAAACTGGCGTGCCCTCAAATAATTTAAGCCGCATTGTCTATGACGATGTGCCTGCTAACTTGCGCGATAGACCAACTTTGGTGACGCAAATCATTAATAAAGGTGCGACTGATCAAACCGTAGAGCTAAGTTATCTCACAGGTGGATTAGGCTGGAAGGCCGATTACGTGGCCGAGTTGAACGACAAAGAAAATCAACTGGATTTATCGGGCTGGGTGACGCTGACCAACACCAGCGGCGCCAGTTATAAAAATGCCAAGCTGCAATTGGTGGCGGGCGATGTCAATCGCGTGCAACAAAACAACGGCCGAATGGCAAAAACCATGCGAGGCGATGCGATGATGGCAGAAGCTGCCGCGCCAATGGCAGAGGAAAGTCTGCTGGAATACCATTTATACACGCTAGACCGCCCCACCACGATTGCAGAAAATCAAACCAAACAAGTTGCGCTATTATCTGCAACTAGCGTGCCAGTACGTAAGGAACTGGCGTTGCAAGGCGCGGAATACTATTACCAAGGCCAATATGGCGAAATTGGCAGAAAAATGAAAGTGGGCGTATTTATTGAGTTTAGCAACAAAGAAGCCAGCAAACTCGGTATGCCATTACCCAAAGGCATTTTGCGAGTCTATAAAAAAGATAGCCAAGGCAATGCGCAATTTGTGGGCGAAGATAATATTGACCACACACCCAAAAATGAAACTGTGCGCTTAAAATTGGGTGAAGCTTTTGATGTGACTGCTGACAAAAAACAAACCGATTTTAAAGTGCTGCCAAACCCGCAAAAAGGCCATAACGCGTATGAAAGCGCTTATGAATTAGTGCTTAAAAACGCTAAAAAAGAGAAAGTCACCGTGACTGTACAAGAGCCGATTGGTGGCGATTGGAAAATTTTATCTGAGAGCCATCCGCACAGCAAAGCCAATAGCCAATTGGCGGTGTGGAAGATTGATGTGCCAGCGGAAGGCAGCACGACTCTCACTTACAGAGCGCAAGTAAAATATTAAACACCGTCATTGCGAGGAGCGTAGCGTAGCGACGCGGCAATCCAAATAAACCTAAATGAATTGCTTCGTCATTTTATTCCTCGCAATGACGGCATCTTGTGAATTGCGTACAATAGGCGCATGACTATCAATACATCATGCGGCACACTCTACCTAATCCCCGTCACGCTTGGCGATGACAACATCAATCAAGTGTTGCCGCCTGAAGTCGTCAAAATCGCGCAAAATCTCGAAAATTTTGTCGTCGAAAGCGAAAAATCCGCCCGTCATTTTTTAAGCACCATTAAAACCGCTAAACCCGTGCGCGAGCTCACTTTGAACTTGCTAAACGAGCACACGCAAGACAAAGACGTATCCGCTCTATTAGCGCCGTTATTGGCTGGCAAAGACGTAGGTTTGATGTCAGACGCAGGCTGCCCAGGCATCGCCGACCCAGGCGCAAAGCTAGTTGAACTCGCGCACCAAAAAGGCATCCGCGTAGTGCCTTGCGTAGGCCCTAGCTCAATTTTATTAAGCTTGATGGCATCTGGCTTTAACGGCCAACAATTCGCCTTTCTAGGCTACTTGCCCGTCGATAAAACCGCGCGCAATATAAAACTAAAAGAAATCGAAAAACGCTCGCAAACCCACAAAGAAACGCAAATCTTTATCGAAACACCCTACCGCAACCAACACATGCTAGAAGCGATTTTGAGCACCTGTAACGCCAACGCCCGCTTGTGCGTTGCTTGCCACGTCAGTTTGCAAGATGAAATGATAGTAATGAAACGTATTAGCGAATGGAAACAAAATACATTGCCAGACTTAAACAAAAAACCGACTGTGTTTTTGTTGCTAGCCTAAAGCTAGCTATAATTTACAAATGAACATAGAGACTTGGCATTCTGAATTTAACCCCCAAAAATTCCTTAGCCAAGTTAACTTGCCTCAGCTCATTGAAAGGAATGAAGCATATAACGAAAGTTTAATTACAGATGCAAAATCACCTTGTATTCTTTGTGAAGGGACAGCTGTAAGCGGCATTCTTCTGAATGACAAATCGTTTTTGTGTCAACAGTGCTATTCCGAAGTGGCAATGATATCTTATCCAGAAAGATATGAAACCCTTCGAAGGCAGTTTGTTATTGCACGAGAAGCAAGGCGACTAGCATGGGAAAGTTTCAGAGAGAAATTCGAGAGTCTGTAAATAATTCTGTGTAAATGCTGATTGAGTGCATTAATTTAAGGGTGGCACTCTGTCACCCAATTCAATACTAAAACGATTCAGCGCAG
>JAYVRE010000265.1:0-4567 GCA_043776535.1 Methylotenera sp.
AAATCGTGGTTACCTAGCACGGTTTTAATGGAATTTTGATGCTGATAACACCAACGCAACACTTCAAGCGAACCACTACCGCGATTGATTAAATCGCCCACAAGCCATAATTTATCGTGCTTTGGGTTAAATTTTAGACGTACTAACAGCGCAGTAAATGCGTGATAGCAGCCTTGAATATCGCCAATTGCGTAAGTTGCCATAATGGTTTAATTATACTTATTAAACTGACTTCAATAAAAAAGCCGCTTAGTTTATTTAAGCGGCTTTTAAAATTATAATTAATTATTAGCTTGCAGGTGCTGCTTCAGCTGGTTTTGGTGCTTCAAAACTTGCGCCAGATTGATTGGCCATCTCCAACACTGCAGCTGCAATTTCGCCATCGGTTAAAGCTGGGTTACCACCTTTAGCTGGCATGGTACGAATGCCGTTAATTGCATGTTTTACAAGCACATCATAGCCTTGGGCTATACGTGGCTCCCATTGGGCTTTATCACCAATGATAGGCGCACTCATCAAGCCTGCGGCGTGACACATTGCACATCCACCCTTTATAACTTCCGCACCGCTTTTTTCCACATGCACGTCACTCGCAGCAGCCACTTCAACCGCAGCTACAGGTGCAATGTTCTCTGCTACATTGGCTACCACTGGTGCGGCATCCTTAGCAGCAGGAGTGGCCATCAGCATCCCAACCACTACAGCAACCACTAAAATAAGGCCAACTATAATCACTATTGGCTGCAAAGTACTCGAGCTTGAATGCCCGTCATCTTGTTTACTCATTATCTTGCTCCCTTACGTTAAAAAAATAAAAAATTCTCATGCACACTCACCTTGCTATAATGAGCCATTACTTAAGTAGCTAAAAGGCGCCCGTAGCTCAGCTGGATAGAGTATCGGTTTCCGAAGCCGAGGGTCGCGCGTTCGAATCGCGCCGGGCGCACCATGGTATTTATGCTATAATCTAAACAACCAGTAGTGATCGACCAATAAAGCAGCGAACAGTAGCGTTAAATATAAAATAGAAAATTTAAACATGCTACGCGCTAAGTCATCAGAATACTTGCGGTATAAGCCAATCGCGTAGGCCATAAAAACACCATCTAGCAACAGCGCAGCACCCAAATAAATAAAGCCGCTCATGCGCATGGCAAATGGCATTAAGGTAACCGCCACTAGAATAATGGTGTAAAGCAGAATCTGCAAGCGCGTATATTCCTCGCCATGCGTCACAGGCAACATGGGCAAGCCAGATTTAGCATATTCTTCCCGACGATACAGCGCCAGCGCCCAAAAATGCGGCGGCGTCCAAGCAAAAATGATGAGCACTAGAATCCATGCTTCTGCGGATACTGTACCCGTCACTGCAGCCCAGCCTAATGCGGGTGGCATGGCACCAGATAAGCCACCAATCACAATATTAAGTGGCGTAGCAGGTTTTAAAAATACTGTGTAAATAACCGCATAGCCCACAAAAGTGGCGAGTGTAAGCCACATGGTGAGTGGGTTGACTAAGAAATATAAAATGGACAAACCAATGCTCGCCATTATGGTGGCAAATATGAAAGTTTGGTTTGAAGTCAGTTGGCCTGTAGGTAGGGGGCGGCCACGTGTGCGCGCCATTTTAGCGTCTATTTTCTGCTCTACTAAGCAATTAAAGGCAGCAGCCGCGCCAGAAGCCATGCCAATACCAATAGTGGCTGCTAAAAGTATATTCAGCGGCACCATATTGGGTGTGGCGAGGAACATGCCTATCATCGCGGTAAACACGATTAAGGTAGTTACGCGCGGCTTGCATAATGCGAGGAAGTTTTGAAAACTTGACCTTGCATTTTGTAAATTTAATTCAGAAACAGCACTCATTTAACTTCTCGATTACAAAATTAATTCTAGCCTCACTGGTTATTTAACTATTTAATTCAATGACTTATGCCAGTTATTTTGGAGTTAAGTACAACCACAGTTATTAACAATAAAGCTGCCCCCATATTATGCCCTACTGCCAGCGCTAGGGGAAGATGCAACAGCAAATTCGCCACGCCTAAACCAATTTGCACAACCAGCAAGATGAGCATAATTTGCGTTATTTTCTTCAATTGTGGCTGCTTTAATAAGTGCCATCCAAGCAAAGCTAAATAGATAAAAGTAATGAGTGCACCCACGCGGTGGGTCCATTGTATGGCGGTATATGCGGCTAGAGGCAAGATTTTGCCATCTGCGCCTTGTCCCAGCTCACGCATCCAATGAAAAGCGTTGCTGAAATCCATACTCGGAAACCATGCACCATGGCAAGTAGGAAAATCAGTGCAGGCCAGCGCGGCATAGTTAGTGCTGGTCCAGCCACCCAGAAAAATCTGCACAAATAAAATGATTAGGGCGCCACGCACACAAAAGCGTAGCGTATCCGATTGTAAATATCTAGTTGATACCAAACCCCAATGGCGATGCGCTATCCACGCTAATAATGCCAGCGTACCCATGCCGCCCATCAGGTGCGCTGTGACTACCGCAGGCTTTAATAACAATGTAACTGTCCACATGCCAAGAGCAGCTTGAAATACGATTAGAACCAGTAGAAAGCTTGGCAACCATGGCGAAACTTTTATCTCTTTGTGCGCGCGCCAGCCCAGCACAAAAATCGCCAATACCAGCAAACCTAATGCGCCTGCTAAATAGCGATGAATCATCTCTTTCCATGCTTTGGCGTGCTCTACTGGGGAATCGGGGTAAGCAGTTTGCGCATGTGCTAATGCACTCTCGCTTTGCGGCACTGTCAGTGTGCCATAGCAACCTGGCCAATCTGGACAACCTAGGCCAGCATCGGACAAGCGCACATATGCACCTAACACCACCACGCAGAGCGCCAGCAAAGTTGCTATCAATGTTAATTTACTGAATATTCTCATGCTTATTTTTTCCTAGCCTGCCCAAGAATTTTTGAGTAGTCGCGTTAAATCGCTGCGCAACCCTTTGGGATCCATTTTTTCTGAGTAACTCATCATCAAGTTACCTAGTGGGTCGATTAAATAAACCTGACCACCTGTTACATTAAACTCAGCTGCAAATTTAACTGTTTCAGCGTCTGCACCTGCCAAAACAATCAAGTCTGGATATTTTTTTTGTAATTCGTTGATTGTTTCGCCCTGAATATCATTGGGCACTAGCAATACACGCTGCACGCGCTTAATATCTTTGTTTAAAGAGGTGTGCACTTGCTTAAACAATTGCACTTTCGCTTGGCATGGCGCAGCACAGCCAGTGGAATCCACCATGACGATACTCCATTTTTTAAGCCATTGCTGTGAGTTAAAGCTTTTGCCTTGCGCATCATTTAGCACTGGAAACTGTAAGCTTTTTGGTGGCTGAATTAAATCACCATAGCTTTTACCGCTTGGTTTTAAATCAAGCAGGTGCAGCAAAGCCGCCATAGTAAATGGCAGTAAAAAAACAATGGCAAGAATAAGCAGTACTTTTCTACCGCTTAGTTTTGCATTTTGTGGCTTCTGGGTGTTATTTAGATTAGCACCGCTTGGTTTTGACATGATTTTAACGCTCTACTTTCATCATTTACTTGGGCTTAAATAGCTTTTTCTTCACATTCAATACAATATATATCACCAACAAGGTCAGCGCGAAGCCAAACCACTGGTAGGCGTAGCCTAAATGCATGTTCACGCGTTCGCCTGGTGCCGGCCAATTTCTAACGAAACCACCTGCCTTACTTTTCGCATCAAGCCGCACCACGAAAGGTTGCACTGCAAATGGCACAGACTTGATATAACGCTGCATGTCCAAATGTTGCCAGATCTGATTTTGCAAAATAGGCTGCCATTTTCCACCTTTTTCTGGCGGCGCTTCTAGGGTAAAAAACTTTTTTGCTGGCAGCCCAATATCACCTTCTATTTCTTGCCTGCCCTGCGGGGCAATAACTACGGGGGGTTTTCTATCTGAGCTGCCTTTAATCCAACCTCTATTCACCAGCACATAAACCTGACTGCCCTCCACTTGCATAGGCGTGAACACATGATAGCCCGCTACGGTATTTTCTACCTGATTATCCAACAACACCTGAAAGCGCGTGTCGTATATGCCAGTAAACTTAACCCGCCGATAACGCAAATTTTCTAAGTCCAGTATTTTACCAGCTATCAGCTTATCTGCTATCAGATTGTCAGTAAGCGCTGTAGGCGGCTCAGCTAAGCGCGCGTTTAGCTGCGTTTGTAGCGATTGTTTTAGCTCTGCCTTGTTGTATTGCCATAGGCCAGCCTTAATACACAGCGCCATCGCGGCCAAAGTTGCCAGCGTCATCCATATATTGGGGCGAAAGGTGTAATTCATTTAAGATTCTCAGCTGCGCTTTAACTTACGCGCAAGTTATACAATTGCAATATATTAGATTTAGTCGCATAATTAATTACAAACTCAAGTAGAACAATCTTATGTTATTAAAAATCCTTATTATCATCATGTTGTTTTTTATCTTTGGCAGCTTATTTACTGCGCTGTACCATTTGATGAAAGGGGCGCAGAGCGAGCAAGTAGTAAAAGCACTCACATGGCGCAT
>JAYVRE010000266.1:0-4556 GCA_043776535.1 Methylotenera sp.
AGCTCGGCCGCGTAGCGACAGGCAGAATTAATTAACCAACGTGTAAATAGTTTGCCTTTGCCTACTTTATTTAAAATTTCTACTGTTAGGCTAGGGTAAACACTATAGCCAGATTTATCTGACCAGCGTAGTAATAGCTCAGCACCTGCACAGCTTTCATCTTCAAGATTAACGATGGGCTGAAAAAACAAAGTTAAATTATCGCTTCCAAATGCCTCTATTACCTTATTTTCTAATTCATTTTGGGTCGAAAGAAGATTTTTTAAATCTTCAGAATAGAAGACTAGAGGCAACTGCTTATAAAGTGCATTCTCTAGTGCTAATTTAGAAAAGTTATATAAATCATGTATTTTTTCAGAGGATTTTTTATCGAAAGCACAACCAATAAAGGGTGTTACCAATAGTGATTGATTGCCTAAAAAAACCATTTCCTCAAAAGCTCTTTGCAATTTTGCGGCCTGTAAATTTAGCTGAATGTCGCCTATAAGTTCAGGTATTAAAATATCAAACTGCAAGTTATCGCCGTAGTAAAGTTGATATTCACGCGAAGTATTCTGTAACAATATCTCCGTGATTTTTTTACTAAGCCTCTTCACCATCAAATTTGAAAAAACAGGATTATTTTTTGATAGCTGAAAATGCATAGAAATCATGCCTATTTGCTGATTATTGCTCGCAATTTCAATGACTTTTTCTAAGTCTGATTTGATTTGGCTTGAAATTGGTAGCTGTGTATTTGCATTATAATTGAGCACATAATTAAGCTGTAATTGTTGATGTTGCTGCGTGGTTTCAGCCACCAAATCAAATAGAAAACAATGTAATTTAGACGAGTTGGAAAGCCTAAATTTCGATTTCAATTCAAAGCATTTAAGGAGGTTGAGCACATCCTGAGTGCTTGCGCCTTCTTGAATAGCATTCAACCATGCAAAAATAAGCTGGTTGATATGGCTAGTAAAAGACGGTAAATCTTGGCTGGCTGGCCAATTTTCTATTTCAGTTGCTAAGAGTTGTAGAAAAGAATTTGATTGTATATTTTTTGTTACTCCCGCCTGTTGAAGCACATTCAGATTAACTTTAAGGTTTGAAAGTACTGCTTGTGGCTTAAGTTGATAAGCCAGTAATTTATCTAAAATAGCTTGACCTGTATAGGCAATTTCAACTTCCTGTAATTCCGCTTCTGTGGACGTTTCGACCTCACTCATATTTAAAGTACTTTAAACGTAAAAATCGCTTGGGTTGAGGCCGTAGCTATCAGGTGCTAAGCTTTTTACTATTTTATAGGG
The DNA here is from genome assembly GCA_043776535.1 of Methylotenera sp. Lineage (GTDB taxonomy): Bacteria > Pseudomonadota > Gammaproteobacteria > Burkholderiales > Methylophilaceae > Methylotenera_A. The sequence continues at coordinate 1,287 of JAYVRE010000266.1, forward strand.
ATCACCAGCGGGAGTAAGCGGGCTGTTGAGCAAGTTTAGTACGATAGGAGTTGTGTAGCGTACTTTATCATTGTCTAGCAACAGCATTAAGCGTGGCAGTAATCGCCTCACTTGGTTTTGTTGAATCACCACGCCCACCTCGCCAGTGTTGAGCTCTACCAAAGAGCTTACTGGGTACATGCCCATAAACTGCACCAGCTGGTCAACTAGCCCGCTACTAAATTGCTTGCCACTTAATTGGTGAATTTTATCTAACGCTTCTTGATGAAAAACGCCCTTAGCATAAGCTTTATGGCTGGTGATGGCACAATAGGTATCAATTAAGCCAGCAATTTGTGAGGGCAGACTAATTTGGCTTTCTTGTAATTTGTTTGGATAGCCGCTGCCATCAATGCGCTCATGGTGTTGTGCCACTAAAAAAATCACTGTAGTTGGGATATCTGGCGTTTTTTCTAAAATTTTCAGGCTTTCGTCCACGTGTTTTTTTACGTAATCAAACTCTTCTCGGGTGAGTTTCCCCTCTTTTAGCAACACATCAGCTGATAATTTTACCTTGCCTACATCTTGTAACAAACCAGCTAAACCCATTTCTTTAATCTGTGTTCTAGATAAGGCTAAAAAATTAGCAAAAGCCATTATCGTAATGGATACGTTTAAGGCATGGTGGTATGAATAATCATCGGTTTGCTTTAGTTTGGCTAGCCACAGCAGTGCGTCAGGCGTGCGGCCTATGCTGTCCACCATGCTGTCTAGAATCTCACTTACGGCAGTTAAATCAAGATTTTTCTCGTTTGCAATGGCATCAAATATGGCTCTGGTGGCAATTTGTGATTGTTCATAAACTGGGTAGATAAGCGCGATTTCAATTTCAACTGGTGGTTCTTCTTCATAGATAACAACTCTATAACTATCATCATTATCATTTTTATTATTGTTATGAGAAGTTTTATCTGTGGATGATTTAAGTTTGTTGCGTTTAAATAAGCCACTAAAAAAGCCACTTATTCCTCCTGTAGCATCTTCTGCCAGCTGTTGGGTAACTGGTTTTTGTGTTGCGCCAACTTGGACTGTATAGGGAAAGGCCTCTTGCAAGGCAGTGTTAGCGCCATGCCGCATGTTATAAACCGTGCCATCTTGGTTATTACGTTCAGTGTTTTGGGGTGCTTGATAACCCTTTAACTCACGCAAAATATCAATGAAAGAGGTTTTTTTTGTAAATTTTTGTGCAGTGGCTGAGTTGGTTTTAATGCCAGATGCGTTCTTGCTGGGGTCTTTGATTCGAAATACTGCGCCTTCGCGTTTAATTGCTACCTCTTGTTTGGTTGGTGCAGCAAATTGATTACCTACCGATCTAGTGCGATCAATATAAACAAATGGACAGATTGACCTGAGTTTATCTAAGTCATCTTGATCATCTAGCAAAAAACCTTGCAGCAGAAATGGCGTGCCCGCCCACGGTCTATCAAGCTCGGTCACATACATGCCGAGTTCAAGTCTTTCAGCTGCAATCTGTTCTTTTTTTATCTCAGCCATTTTTGCTCAAAGTATCAATATGCGCCCAAGCGCTCTGTGCTAGAGATGGTAAATGATATCCACCTTCAAGTGAAGATATAATTCTATTTTTAGTGTATTTTTCTGCAATTTTTTTTGTAAATTCTGTCATCCACACATAGTCCTCTTCAATCAGGGCTAAATCTGCCAGTGGGTCATTTACATGGGCATCAAAGCCAGCCGATACAAAAATTATCTCAGGTTTAAAAGCTTCTAGCGCAGGCTTAAATTCAGTTTCAAACACTTTTTTAAAATCACCACCATTGGCTCTAGCGTTCATAGGCACGTTAATCATATTTTTGCTACGTGTATCTGCGCCACGGTGTGGGTAAAACGGATGCTGAAAAGTAGAGCACAGCATGACATTGGAATTATCTTTAAAAATGTCTTCGGTGCCATCGCCATGGTGTACGTCAAAATCAATGATGGCGACGCGCTTGATTTTATGCTGCGCCATTGCATGTGCAACGCCCACCGCAACATGGTTAAAAATACAAAAGCCTGCGCTATTGGCACGCCCAGCATGGTGCCCAGGCGGGCGCACGCAGCAAAAAGCATTATCGACTTTACCTGACATTACTAAATCGGTTGCTAAAATAACGGCGCCACTGGCGTGTAAAGCGGCTGATAGACTCATCGGCCCCATTGCCGTGTCTGCGTCTAAGCGTACCAATCCTGCCTTGGGGGCGATATTGTGAATATGTGCCACATAGTCAGGGCTATGCACACGTTCTAATTGTGGTTTGGTGGCAACTGGCGCATCGTAAAACTGCAATTTTTGCTTTAAATCAGAGGCTAACACCGCATTTTTAATCGCTGTGATGCGCGCGGGCGATTCGGGATGACTGCCATCCATCACGTGTAAAAGCGTATCGGGGTGGGATATGAAAGCAGTTTTCGTCATTGGTGATTAGGTAATCATTAATTCTCGAGACAAATCTTGGTAGAATTTTAATCTTATGGCAGATATTTTTCCAGCATTTACGGCGTTAATCACCGCGCAATCTGGCTCGTGCGTGTGTTTGCAGTTATTAAAACGGCAATTGCCCAAATACGGCCTAAACTCTATAAAAGCCAGTTCCAATGTTTCTTGTGACAGATGGTTTATGCCAAACTCTTGCAAGCCTGGCGAATCAATCAGGCTGCTGGGGTCACTAAAACCAAGTCCGTCCAAATGATACAAATGCGCCGCAGTGGTAGTGTGTTTGCCGCTATCTAGCGCTAGGCTCATCTCTTGGGTACGTACGTTTTGATTGGGCAGTAGGGCGTTTATAATGGTAGATTTACCCATGCCCGATTGACCCACCAGCACGCTTTGATGATTGCTTAAATAAGGCTGAAGCGCGGTGATATCTTGTTTGGCAGACAGATGTAACACTTGGTATCCTAACTCTTGATAGAGTTTGAGTTTATTTTTTGCGTCATCCGCATCGGTTAAATCACACTTATTCAGCACAATAAGCGGCTTGATATTAGCGGCTTCTGCGGCGACTAAGCAGCGATTTAATAAGGCCTCATAAAAGCTGGGCTGCGTTGCCAGCACAATAACGATTTGCGTGACGTTAGAGGCGAGAATTTTGCTTTTGAGGGTACTACTGCGGTAAAGCAGCGATGTGCGTGGCTCACTTGATTCTACAACGCCTTGCGCTTTATCGGTGAGCTTAATGTTGACGATATCGCCACAGGCTAAATCTGTTTTTTTGCCACGCGTGACGCAGC
>JAYVRE010000267.1:0-4543 GCA_043776535.1 Methylotenera sp.
TTTTTAAAGCGGCCGACGATTTCAGCGGCAATATGTTGGCTATCTGCCGCGCTACCACCATTGCCCATAATCAAGATTTTACCGCCATTTTTAATGCAGGTTTGCATTGCAATACCTACGTCGCTAATCAGCGGAAATAGTGGTTCTAGTGCATTAAACATCGCCATGTGGGCAGCATGTTCACCTTTTAAGTAATTGATATAACTCATAATTTACATTCTAACAGTAGGGGTCAGCTTGCATTAAGTAATTTTGCACGTAATCCTTCACGCCGTCTTCCAGCGTTGTCATGGGCGTTGTATAGCCCGCTTTGCGCAACTTGATCATATTGGCCTGAGTAAAATATTGATACTTTCCGCGCAAATCTTCTGGCATGTCGATATAAGTGATATGGGGTGCTTTACCCATACTTTCCATCACATTCGTCGCTAAATCTTTGAAGCTACGCGCTGAGCCTGTGCCGATATTATAAATGGCATTTGGAGCTGGTTTTTTGCTGTGCGCTACTGTCATAAAGTGCGCCACAATCGCCGCTGCATCTTTTACATACACAAAATCGCGCAGATGTTCACCATCTTTAATGCTGGCTCCAGAGCCATTAATATTATCAGTCCCTTTAAATAACTTCATGGTGCCAGTTTCACCAAATTGGTTAAAGGTGTGATATGCCACACTGGCCATGCGTTCTTTGTGGTATTCATTAGGGCCATAGACGTTAAAAAACTTAAAGCCAGCCCAAGCGGGTGGTGAGTTTTCTGGCGTTTGTTTCAATACCCATTGATCGAAAAAATGTTTAGAATAACCATAACCATTTAGCGGGCGCAGCTTGTCGATATTCGCATCGTCATAACCCGCGCTGCCATCGCCATACGTGGCGGCAGAGCTGGCGTAGAAAAACGGGACTTCATTTTCTGCGCACCAGCTCCATAAATCTTGGCTATAGTGAATGTTGGCCTCAACTAATTTATTAAAATCGCGCTCGGTGGTTGCGCTTATCGCTCCCATGTGAATAACGGCATCTACTTCTTCGTTGCCATCTAAATAGTCAAATAATTGCTCTTTGTCTAGGTACTCAACATACTGCCGATGCACAAGATTCTGCCATTGCGCTTCGTGCGTAATATGGTCAACAATCACAAGGTCATCGCGACCAAGTTTGGTATTGAGATGCCAAGCGATGATAGAACCTATCATGCCTGCACCGCCCGTTATAACTATCATAGTTTTACAATCATATTGATGTTTTATAAACTTAAATTGAAAGTATAACGCTTATTGGCTTGCACCCAAACTTTGCGCCCGTAATTTCGTCATTTCAGCGTCTTTTTTGGCTTGTTCAGCATCCCATTCCACAGTTACCCAGCCTTGCAGATTATCCAGCGCAATTTCGGTCATGGCGTGAATCCAGGCCTCATTCTCATTTAACGCAGGAATATAGTGGTACTCGCCGCCGCCCGCGTGGGTGAAAATCTCTTTGCCTTCCATGGCAATTTCTTCTAGCGTTTCCAGGCAATCGGCGCTAAAACCTGGGCAGATGACATCAATGCGTTTAGTTTTGGCTTTGCCTAATTCCTCTAAAGTGCTTGCGAGGTAGGGTTTAAGCCATTCTTGCTTGCCAAAGCGCGATTGAAACGCTATTAAGTATTTATCTTTGTTTAGCCCTAATTTTTCTGCCAAAAGTCGTGCTGTTTTATGGCAAGTGCAATGGTAAGGGTCGCCGCTGGTTAAATGCACTTTTGGCACGCCGTGAAAGCTCATGACTAATTTTTCGCCTTGGTCAAAGCGGGGTTTACCGTTGGTCATCCAATAATCATTCACGCTCGCGGCCAGTGCTTTAATGTACGCGGGGTGGTCGTGGTAGCTACAAATAGTGCGAATGGCAGGCTGGTTGCGGGTTTTGAGCAACACGCGAAACACTGCGTCCATGGCGGATGCTGTGCTACTGGCGGCGTATTGCGGGTACAGCGGAAACACTAATATGCGGTCGCAATGTTGTGCTTTTAGTTGATCAATGGCCGATTTCATGCTCGGGTTGCCGTAGCTCATACCCAGCGCTACCGCGAATGGCGATTTAATTTTTTGCGCCAAAAAGCCGCGTAATAATTGCGTTTGCCTTTGCGCATGCACCAGCAATGGCGAGCCTTCCTTCATCCAAACTTGCGCATATTTCGCCGCTGATTTTTTCGGGCGAATCACTAAAATAATGCAGTTTAAAATAAACCACCAAACCGCCCGCGGAATTTCTACCACGCGTGTATCGCTTAAAAACTGTCGCAAATAAGGCCGTAAAGCCGCACCAGTAGGCGCATCTGGCGTACCCAAATTAGCCAGCAGAATGCCCACTTTCAGTTGGTCGCCATGGGAGTAGGTTGGTTCGGGGTTGTAGTAGCTCATAAATGCAGTCGTTAGTTAAAATCTAAAATTTTCAAATCCCGTCATTCTTCGCTATGCTCAGAATGACGGTGGTAAATGGTTTGGTTTTAATTACTTGTTAATGCGTTCGATAACAATTTAGCCGTCACGTCCACAATCGGAATCACGCGCTCATACGCCATTCTAGTTGGGCCAATAACACCTAGCGTGCCGACCACTTGGCCATCTGCCTTATACGGCGCGGTGATCATGCTACATTCGTCTAAAGCTAAGTAGCCACTTTCGCCACCTATAAAAATTTGAATACCTTCTGCGCGCTGGCTGTTATCCAGCAATTGCATGAGTGAAGTGCGGCGCTCGAAAATCTCGAACAGTTTACGTAAGGAATTGACGTTGGTAGAAAGTTCATCGACTTGCAGCAAATTACGCTCACCCGCAATAACTACACCTCCTTTTACGCCATCGCCAGCATCCGCACTGGTATTGGCTTCCAGGGCAGCGCTCATCAGCACGTTCATATCGGTTTGCATTTGTTTAAGTTCCGCACGTAGCTTTTGTTGTGTTTCTTCAAAGGTAAAGCCCGAAAAATTGGCGTTAAAATAGTTGCTGGCTTGCGTAAGCTCAGACGCCGAATAAGCTTTTTCAGTCAAAAGAATGCGGTTTTGCACGCTGCTGTCACTGGTCACAATAATCACCAAAATGCGTTTTTCAGTTAACGATAAAAACTCTAAATGTTTGAAAATTAATGTTTTTCTTTTTGGAATCATTACCACGCCTGCAAACTGTGTCAGTTGCGATAACATATCTGCCGCGCTATTAATTAGCTCATTTTGGTTGGGTGAGCTTAAGCCGCTTTTAAGTTGATTCAACGCTTTGATTTCTAGCGGCTGCACTGTCAGCAAGCTATCTACAAATAAACGATAACCTTTTTGTGTGGGAATGCGCCCAGCAGAAGTATGTGGGCTACTGATAAAGCCTAAATGTTCCAAATCCGACATCACATTGCGAATGGTGGCAGGACTAACATCTAAGCCGCTATGCTGCAATAGCGTGCGCGAGCCTATCGGCTGGCCATCACTAATGTAATGTTCAACCAAGGTTTTAAGCAGTATTTGCGCCCGTTTATCCAAAATGATCGCTAATTTGTAACAAGTGGTTATTTTGCCTGATTTAAACAATATTCAGCAAGATAAACGATAAAAAAGATAAACCATAAAATTTACTTTTAATCGTCTACATCAGCCAAACTATTCACCTTAAATTTTTAGTCTAATATCAATCTAGGGCTTTAGTAGATGCTAGGGATGTAGTACATTAGGCCTTAATAATAAAACTTGGCAGCGGGTAGCGCGTCCAAAGTATCGCAAATGGTTTTTGGATTTTCCATTTTAGCTTTATCTAGTGCTGCTAAAAATGCTTTGTCCGTTTCTAGATTTTTAACTACTTTTTGCATGGCCTTGGTATAGGCTTTTCCCATGTAAAAATCTGGCTTTACGCCTAGGTCACCTTGTTGTTGCGCTTGCTTTTTAATCACTGTAATCGCATTGTCGTAGTTTGCTGATTCTGCGCCATGTACATAAGCGCGTGCGATAATTTCAGCATGAAACACGCGTAATTGTGCGTTATAAAACATATGTGGCTCTAACAATAACACCACGTTGGCGCTGGCATCGCAATCAACCACATTGGCAAAACGTTTTGTAAGCACCTTAAGCGCTGCCCTTTCGGCCAGTGGCCCTTTCATATGCCATACGTCCAAATAAGGGTGTAGTAGGCGTATTGGATGCTGGTAATGCGTTTTGCCAATGTGCATGGCAATAGTGCCAGCAAGCTTAGTTTGTAAATTATCCTGCGCGGTCTCTGCGTAGGCGCTTGTGTAGGTTATTGAGCCAAATATTAAGCTAAATAATAGTGAAAATATTAGTTTTCGCATGGTTTGCTTTCAGTTTTATAAATAGACAGCTTTTAGACAGGCAATTTTATGGAGTGCTTTTGTAGCTAATACGGTAGATGACATCTGCGCGATCATCCGATACGTACAGCGCGCCATCTAAACCAACAATCACATCCACAGGTCGCCCCCAAGCTTGGTTATTATTCAGCCAGCCAGTGGCAAAATCAACTACTTTAACAAGGGTGTCGCCATTAAATTTCACGCGTACTAATTTGT
>JAYVRE010000268.1:0-4522 GCA_043776535.1 Methylotenera sp.
TTTAACTTTTTTGTAGTGCAAGATAACTCGATTAACGCCTTTGCCATGCCAGGCGGGGTGATTGGCGTGCATACGGGGCTTTTGTTAGCCACCAATAGCGAATCAGAGCTCGCCAGTGTGTTAGGCCACGAAATTGGCCACGTAACGCAACGCCACATGGCACGTATGTTGGCAAAACAAAAAACCGATACCTTTAAAAATATTGCAGGCATTGCCTTGGCATTATTAGTGGCACGTGCCAACCCAGAGTTAGCAAGCGGTGCGCTAGCGACCGCATCGGCGGCGGGTGTGCAGCGGCAGTTGGATTACACACGCGAGCATGAGCGCGAGGCAGATAGAGTCGGCTTGAGCATATTAGATGGCGCAGGGTTTGATGCGCGCGCCATGCCCGCATTCTTTACCACTTTGCAACGCGGCACACGCTTTACCGAAGGTGCTGCGCCCAGCTTTTTACGCACACATCCGTTAAATGCTGAGCGTATCGCCGATGTTTCCAACCGTGTAGAGGCTATGCCGTATAAGCAAGTGACAGATAGCTTAGAATTTAATTTGGTAAAAGCCAAATTGCGCGCTAGCAGTGGTTTGGCGCAAAGCGCGATAGACCAGTTTGAAGATAATATTAAAGAACGCCGCTTTGCCAGCGAAACGGCCGAGCATTATGGTTTAGCGCTGGCCATGTTGCGAAAAAATGACTTGGCAGGCGCGCAGAATCAGGTGAAATGGCTAAAAACTAATGCCCATAAATATAACCAGCAAAATGCGTTTATAGAAAATTTAATCGCCCGCTTAGCAGTGGCGCGCAACAATCCGCAAGCGGCCGCCACACAATATACCAAAGCGTTAGCGTTATTTCCCACACATCGCTCGCTAATTTATGGCTATGCCGAACATTTTTTGGCGATTAATCAGCCCGATAAAGCAATTCAAATAGTGCAAGATAAGCAAACCTTATACCCCTTTGACGCTTATTTTTATGCTATTTTAGCAAAATCTTACACGGCGAAAAATAAAAATTTATTGCGCTTTCAGGCGCAAGGCGAATCTTACTATCGGCAATACAATTTGAAGCGGGCGATTGAGCAAATGGAATTTGCAACGAAAGCTAAAGATGGCAATTTTTACGAGCAATCGATTGTGGAGACGCGCTTGAAAGAGCTTAAGCGCCTGCAAGAAAATGAAAAACTGGCAGAAGAAAGATTAAGTTAATGCAATCTATTAATACAAAGCGTAGAGATTTTCTAGGTGTAATATTAGCTGCCACAGCAAGCGCGCTGCTATTGCCTCTCAGGGCAGTGGCTGCGATATGGAATAAAGCCGCGTTTGATTCAATTAAGCTGGATGAAGCGACTAAAAATCTTGCCATTAATGCTGAAATTCCAAGCAAAGATATTGAAATCATCGCGCCAAATCGCGCAGAAAATGGTGCGATTGTGCAGATTGAAATCACCAGCCGCATCCCAAATACCGAAGCCATTGCTGTATTTGTGGAGAAAAATCCAACCGCGCTGATTGGCAATTTTATGTTCAGCAACGGCGCAATGCCACAAATAGTGACGCGCATCAAAATGGCCGAGACATCAGACATTAAAATTATTGTAAAAGCGGGCAATCAATATTACTCAAATGCTAAAAATGTAATTGTGCTTGAAAGCGGTTGTGATTAAAGGCGTGACTAATGGAAACTAACATGAAAATGCGCGCCAAGCTGACTGGCGAAGTGGCAGAGGTGAAAGTGATTATTAGTCACCCCATGGAAACTGGGCGCAAAAAAGATGATTTTGGCGTGCTGATTCCTGCGCACTTTATTCAATTAGTCACGGCAACTATAAACGATAAACTCGTGCTTGAAATGCAATGGGGCACGGGCATTTCAAAAAATCCGTACCTCACTTTTTATGTAAAAGGCGCAAAAGTAGCTGACAAAATTGTCGTGACTTGGTTTGATAATTTAGGTAAAACGGGCGCAGGTGAGATACTAGTGATTGCTGGCTAGGCTTAAACTTACCGCCTCGGCAACCCTTATTCCATCTACCCCTGCTGACAAAATACCCCCCGCGTAACCTGCGCCTTCACCACACGGATACAAGCCTTTGGTGTTGATGCTTTGCAAATCGTCATCGTTACGTTTGATGCGAATCGGCGATGAGGTGCGTGTTTCTACACCTGTCAGCAAGCCATCGTGTAAATCAAAACCTTTAATTTGCTTGGCAAAAGCGGGAATCGCCTCACGAATCGCGCTGATGGCGAACTCTGGCAAAGCCGAATCTAAATTGGTAAGATGCACGCTTGGCGTGTAACTCGGCGTGACTTCGCCAAATTGGGTAGAAGGAATGTTCGCTAAAAAGTCGCCAATCAATTGCCCAGGAGCCGAATAGTTACTGCCTCCCAGCGCGTATGCTTGGCGCTCCCATTGGCGTTGTAACTCCATGCCAGCAAGCGCACCATACGGACTAGAATCGGGTGGAAAATCCACCTCAGGCGTAATGCCCACCACGATGCCTGCATTGGCGTTGCGCTCGTTGCGCGAATATTGGCTCATGCCGTTGGTCACCACGCAACCTAGTTCGGACGCGGAGGCCACCACTGTGCCGCCTGGGCACATGCAAAAACTATACACGCTGCGGCCATTGCTGGCGTGATGCACCAGCTTGTAATCGGCCGCGCCTAAAATAGGGTGCTGCGCGTTGGCGCCGAATCTTGCGTGGTCGATTAACGATTGCGGGTGCTCAATGCGAAAACCAATGCTAAAAGGTTTGGCTTCGATATAGATGCCTTTTTTGTGAATCATCTCAAAAGTGTCGCGCGCGCTATGCCCAACTGCTAAAACTAAGTGATTGGTTGCGATGCGCTCGCCAGTTGCTAAAACAACTGCTTGCACCTGATTATGCCCTTGAGAATTAACGCCTATTTCAATATCATCCACTTTAGCCTGAAAACGAATCTCTCCACCCAGCGCTTCAATAGTTTTACGCATTTCCTCCACCATGCCGACCAATCTAAAAGTACCGATATGCGGGTGGCTGACGTATAAAATCTCTGGCGGCGCGCCTGCTTTTACAAATTCCTGCAACACTTTTCGGCCATAAAATTTGGGGTCTTTTATCTGGCTATAAAGCTTGCCGTCAGAGAAAGTACCCGCGCCACCTTCGCCAAACTGCACGTTTGATTCGGGGTTAAGCTCACCTTTGCGCCAAAAATTGAAAGTGTCTTTAGTGCGCTCACGCACCGCTTTACCGCGCTCCAAAATAATTGGCTTAAAGCCCGATTGCGCTAAAATTAAAGCTGCAAATAAACCCGCAGGGCCAAGGCCAATGACGATGGGGCGATGTTTTTTACCCCCACCCTGACCCTCCCCCTTAAATGGTGAGGGAAGTGTTGATGTTAGTTGCACACCTTCCACTTGCAAGAGTGAGGGGGTATTGGCGGCCTCGCCATTTTTTGCAGGGCGCGCCGCTTGTTCAACCCCCTCTCCCCTTGTGGGAGAGGGCTGGGGAGAGGGGGTATGTGTAACAAACTTATAGCTCGTATCTGGCGCAGGCTTCACATGCGGATCACGGCTTAATTTAGCCAACACCTTCGCCTCGCCATTTACCTTCACATCCAGCGAATACACCAACAAAATCGCACTCGCCTTACGCGCATCCACCCCGCGCTTAAAAATAGTAAATTCGAGCAAATCCGCCGCGTTAATCGCCAATTTTTTGACGACAGCCGTTCTAATTTCGGCCTCTGTGTGGCCTTTATCTGTCGCGCTAGTCAACGGCAGTTTGATTTCGGTAATTCTAAGCATAGGTTCTAATCTTTAAATCTCTAAATTTAATTGTAATAACTTGCGTAACATTGGCACGGACACAGGTTTTTTCTCAGTCAGCGACCATTTATCTAGCGCGTCTAACACCGCCATTAGCGTGGCTAAATCGCGGCGTAAATAGCGTAAGCAGTAATCGGTAACTTCATCGGGTAGTTTCATGCCACGCTCTTTGGCGTGCTGTTTTAGCGCAGTAGCTTTTTCATCATCGTTTAACGGATGTAGTTGATACACCAAGCCCCAAGCCAAGCGGGTGGCTAAATCGTCGCGCAGACCCATTTGTGTGGGCGCGTGCAAGCCTGCGGTGATGAGAATATTTCCAGCTTCTTTTAATTGGTTGTAGGTATTAAATAAGGCAATTTGGACATCATTGTCGAGCAAATGCACGTCATCCACCACCCGCGCCCCTATTGCCTCGCAGGCCGATAGTAAATGGCTTTTACCAGAGCCAGTTTCGCCCCATAAATAAATAAATTTAGGCTGATTTTGTTGTGAAAGCGCGGCATTGAGACTAGCGATAGCCTCAGCGTTACGCCCAGCCACAAAATTTTGCAACGATGGCGCAGCGGCGGGCTTGATGTCTAAAAGTAATTGCTTCATGCTGATTTATTTTAAACCAAGCTACTCAAGATAAGCCATTTAAACCGTGCTACTTAAGATAAGCATCGCTACCCAGATAATTATCTTTAGTATGGCGCAAACCTACTGCAATAG
>JAYVRE010000269.1:0-17681 GCA_043776535.1 Methylotenera sp.
GCAACTGCAGAGGTGGTTAGCGTGCCCGAAATAAGCGGTAAAATGCCGTAGTGCGCATCTTCAAATAGCGGTGTCCATTGTGTATCGGTAAAAAAATCGACTATAGATACAGTTTTAAAAAAACTTAAGGATTCGTAAAGTAGCACACCGACAATGGACAACGTGGTGGCAACGGCAGAAAGAGCAGCTAACAATAAAATGAATTCAATAATACGCTCTTTAATATTGCGGCGTACATTTTTAGCCAAACGCTTACTAATGACCAGACTGGTTGATTGATTAAGCATTTGTGTGGCTGAATTCATTAAGTTTTATGAGTTGATTAGTTTAAATGAGTTTCATTAAATAAAATAGCGAGAGCTGTTACGCTCTCGCTATTTTTTAATTTATTATTACTTAATTCTGCTTAATAAATCAGTAATTTTAATGCCTACTTCTGGCGTACCATTAAAACCTGTGCCTGGTTTCATTGCTTTGAAGTGCGCTTTAACAGCGGTGTAGTCTTCAGTTGGTAGCGGTACATATTTTACTTCTTGCACTAAGGTTGGTGCATTTTCTAAATAGAAGTTCACAAACGCTTTAACTTCTGGTTTAAATGCAGCAGCAGTTGCGTTTACATAAATAAACAGCGGACGTGAAAGTGGTTGGTAAGACCCGTTTTTAACGGTTTCTTGTGAAGGAAATACAGCTGGCGCACCCGCTTTTGCAGAAATAGGTATTGCACGCAATTTGTCTTTATTTTCTTCATAATATGCATATCCAAAGTAGGCAATGCCACCTGCATTACCAGATACACCTTGTACTAAAACGTTGTCATCTTCTGATGGCGTGTAATCGGTACGGTGTCTGCCTTTTTTGCCGTTAATGGCTTCTGTAAAGTAATCGAAAGTACCAGATGCTGTACCAGGACCGTATAAACCCATGGCTTTATCAGGGTAAGCTGGATTCACTTGTTTCCAGTTTTTAATGCTTGAACCCGAATTCCAGATTTTTTTCAATTCGTCAACGCTTAAGCTTTTAACCCAATCGTTTTTACTATTAACCACTACTGTTAAGCCATCATAGGCAATTGGTAACTCAATGTACTGAACACCCGATTCTTTACAAGCGTCCATTTCTTTTTGTAAAATTGGACGTGATGCATCAGCAATATCAATTTCGCCACGGCAGAACTTTTTAAAACCACCGCCTGTGCCAGATTCGCCCACAGTCACTTTAATTTTTGTTGATTTTTGAAACTCTTCAGCCACCGCCTCAGTAATTGGGTACACCGTGCTAGAGCCATCAATTTTGATGATTTTATCGGCGGCCTGCGCGACTTGAATATTGAATGTGGTGGCTAAAATAGCCGCTATTGATAATGATTTAACAAACTTGGTTTGCATTGAAATCTCCATAAAAATAAATAACAGGTTGTACAGCAGTTGCAATAACGAGCCATTGCTAAACTCGCCTACACCCATTAATAAAGATTCTATAAAGTTTATGTGACAGTAATGTGACAATTTTAAATTCAGTTGGTGTGAGAATATTATAAATTTGTGAGAATGTTATTAATATAATTATTTTGAATGTAATAAGTTTAACTGTTGAAGCTTAAATTTACGCAGATACGCGTTAAAAATTTAAAACTATGATGCAAAAAAACCATTACTATTGCGTTACCAAAAAAACATTCAAACCCAATTAAACTTGCAAAGTTATGGCATAAAAATGACAACCTATAACACAAATATTAAATACAGAATCTTAGCAGAATTTTTAGGTACGGCATTGCTACTGGCTATCGTTACAGGCTCTGGCATTATGGGCGAAACATTAGGTGCTGGCAATGCAGCTGTGGCTTTGTTGGGCAATAGCATCGCCACAGGTTGTGGTTTGTATGTGCTAATTACCTTGCTCGCACCCATATCTGGCGCGCACTTTAACCCTGTGGTGAGCATTATGATGTGGCGTGCAGGCGCGTTAAATACGCACACATTAATTGCTTATATTGCTGCGCAAATAATCGGCGCAATTAGCGGTGTTTGGCTCACACACCTTATGTTTGCTTTGCCCATCATTCAAGCATCAAGCAAGCCTAGGCACGGCCTGGGCGTTTGGGTGAGCGAACTTATCGCCACGCTTATTTTGCTCGGCGTGATTCGTCTTGGTATAAAATATGCCAATGAAAAAGTGGCAATGTTGGTCGCGCTGACAGTTACCGCTGGCTACTGGTTTACATCTTCAACATTTTTTGCAAACCCCGCCGTAACATTGGCTAGAAGCCTTACCAATACCTTCGTTGGTATTCACCCAGCCGATATATTGGGTTTTATATCGGCACAATTGCTTGCGGTTCTATTAATATGTTTAATTAAGCTGGATAAAAGCGCATAGCCGATTGCGGTATAATTACGCTTTTATTGGTTTAAATTTTAAAAGCAAAGCCGCAACAATCGTGGAAGCCGAACAACTCAATCAAATTGCCAACCGTTTAAACGACTTAAGCGAGCGCAACCACGCCCTTCGGGGGTATCTTTGACTTTGATAATAAAGCGCAAAAACTAGCAGAAGTTAATGGCTTATTAGAAGACCCGAAAATTTGGGATAACGCTGAAAACGCGCAAAAATTAGGCAAAGAAAAACGCAGTTTAGAGCTGGTGGTGCATAATTTGCAAGCGCTTGAGGCTGGCATAAAAGATAGCCAAGAGCTATTTGAAATGGCGCGCGAAGAGAGCGACGACGAAACGCTATTGAGTGTGGATGCCGACAGCCAAGAAATTGAAACCAAAATCGCCGACATGGAATTTAAGCGCATGTTCTCAGGCGAACTAGATGGTGCAAATTGCTTTATCGAGTTTCAATCGGGTAGCGGCGGCACGGAGGCGCAAGATTGGTGCAATATGCTGTTAAGAATGTACCTACGCTACGCCGAGCGCAAAGGCTTTAAAGTCGAAGTTTTGGAGCTGTCCGATGGTGATGTGGCGGGCATCAAAGGCGCGTCGATTAAGGTTTCTGGCGATTATGCTTACGGAACTTTACGCACTGAAAACGGCGTGCATAGGCTAGTGCGAAAATCCCCATTCGATAGCAACGCCAAACGCCACACCAGCTTCGCCAGCGTGCAGATTTTCCCCGAAGTCGATGATAGCATTCAAATTGACATTAACCCCGCCGATTTGCGTATCGATACCTACCGCGCCAGCGGCGCAGGTGGTCAGCACATCAACAAAACCGATTCTGCCGTGCGTATCACGCATTTACCCACCAATGTCGTCGTGCAGTGCCAAAATGACAGAAGCCAACACCGCAACCGCGAAGAAGCCATGAACATGCTAAAAGGCGCGCTGTATAACCTTGAACTTAACAAACGCAACGCCGATAAACAAGCCTTAGAAGATGCCAAAACCGACATCGGCTGGGGACATCAAATCCGCAGTTACGTGCTAGATCAAGGTCGCATTAAAGATTTGCGCACCAATGTGGAAATCGGCAATACGCAAGGCGTGCTAGATGGCGATTTAGACCCGTTTATTCAAGTTAGTTTGAAGCAAGGCGTTTAGCTTAATATTAGAGGTGACGTAATGAGTTCTTCAGTAAGTATAGGGTCGCAAGCTTTTGAAACATTAAAGCGCACTAATGAACATGCAGCCGAATATTGGAGCGCAAGAGAATTACAACTACAGCTAGGTTATGCGCAGTGGCGGCGTTTTGAAGATGCGATTAAACGCGCAATTGTTTCGTGTGAGCAATCTGGCAATAACCCTCAAAACCATTTTGCCAACGCCGGCAAAATGGTTGAGCTTGGCTCTGGCAGTGAGCGAGAAGTTGAAGACTATCATCTCTCTCGCTTCGCTTGCTACTTAATCGCGCAAAATGGTGATTCACGTAAACCAGAAATCGCCAATGCGCAACAATACTTTGCCATGCAGGCGCGCAAACAAGAGCTTAACGAACAACGCGCTGCAGACCAAGAGCGACTGGAATTACGCAAACAAACTTCAGAAGAATTTAAAGCCTTATCAGGCGCAGCAAAACAGGCGGGTGTGCAAAATAATATGTTTGGTGTGTTTCACGATGCAGGTTACAAAGGCTTATATGGTGGCTTAAGCGCTGATGCCATTAAAACTAAAAAACACATTCCACAAAAAGAACAATTGCTAGACCGCATGAACGCAACCGAGCTAGCCGCTAACCAATTCCGCATGACCCAAACCAGAGATAAGCTCGCGCGAGACAATATTAACAACCAACAACAAGCCATACAAGCGCACCAAACCGTTGGTAAAGAAGTACGCACCGCCATTGAGCGCATAGGCGGCACACCGCCAGAACAAATTGCGCCTGCTGAGCATATTAAAGAAGTGGAAAAACGGCTGAAATCTACTACGCCAAACATGCAGATTGGCGCACAAGATGCAGGCGGTTTGTTGGGGCAAGATAATGTGGATCAAGATAATCAAAGTAACAGCAAAAAGAAGACACTATAACCCATGCCCACACTCCACTGGATAGGTAAAGAAGCCGTTGTAAAACATCACAAAGATGTGCCATATCGGCTATTAGAGCCAGTGGCCGCGCTATCTTGCATCCCATCTTCGCCCGCTTCCCCCTCTCCCCTAGCCCCTCTCCCACAAGGGGGGGGGGGAACTGCCCCCTCGCCCTTTAAGGGAGAGGGCTGGGGAGAGGGTGAAAACGCTCCAAGTTTAGATGCTAATGCTTCAACGAATAAATACCAGAACACCGAAAACCTCATCGTACAAGGCGATAACCTGCACGCGCTAAAAGCTTTATTGCCGCGCTATGCAGGGCAGGTAAAGTGCATTTATATAGACCCGCCTTACAATACAGGTAACGAAGGTTGGGTTTATAACGATAATGTGAATAGCCCAGAAATAATACGTTGGCTTGGTGAGGTGGTAGGTAAGGAAGGTGAAACCTTAGATAGGCATGACCGTTGGTTGTGCATGATGTATCCGCGCTTGTTACTACTTAAACAATTTTTAAGTGATGATGGGGCAATTTTCGTGTCAATAGACGACGATGAAGTTCATCATTTACGGTTGTTAATGGATGAAATATTCGGAGCAAATAAACGTCTTGCTAGTTTTGTATGGCGTACAGATGGTAATTTTGATAACCAAGCAAAAATAAAGAATTGTCACGAATATTTTTTCGCATACTCCAAATACCCAGAGCGATTTGTGCAGCCAAAGGTAATTGATCCAACTACAAGTGAAACAAGTAAGCTGAACAAGCCTTTCATCCGTAATACTATTATTAAAAATGGGCCAAAGAATCCTGTTAGCTCAGTGATTTTACCAATTGGTTTCCCCGCAGATTTTGATGACGGGGTTATATCAGCTAGAACAAACGCTTGGCCACATTACAGCACGGACTTAATTGTTAAGAATGCACGATTAACTGCTGCGGCGGATGCTTCAACTGGGTGGAGTTCAAAGGATTTATTAATTGAGTTTATAAATGCAAGTTTTCAGTCAATAAAAGATAGTAAAAATCAGACAACTCGTTTTGTTTTGACTCGAACAGGCGCAATTGAGGCAATAAAAGATCGTGAACAGGCAAGTCATGTTATTTCTGTAGTTGGGGGGGTAGGAAGCACACAATCACAATCAGTAGATTTAGCTGAGATGGGATTTAAGTTTTCTTTCCCTAAGCCAGTAGATTTAATAAAATACATCATCTCTATGATTGATGATAAAAATTGTTTAATTCTAGACTCTTTTGCAGGCTCAGGTACGACAGCTCATGCAACTCTTAAACTCAATGCAGAAGATAGTGGTAACCGCCGATTTATCTTGGTTGAAATGGATGAAAACATCGCACAAAATGTGACCGCAGAGCGGGTTAAACGGGTGGCGCAAGGTTATGTTAAAGGGGCTGGTCAGTCTTCGACAAGCTCAGACCGAGCGGGGGTGAATTTAGACCGAACGGAATTAAATGTAAGCGTGACACAATCCGTTCGCCCTGAGCTTGTCGAAGGGCAAAAGTGGGTGGCTGGCTTGGGCGGCGGCTTTCAGTTTTGCAAACTCTCTGCTGAACCTTTATTTACTGCACTTGGCCAAATTCGCAGTGACGTGACTTTTGCACAATTGGCCGAATTTGTGTGGTTTGTAGAAACGGGTACTGGCTTTTCACCCTCTTCCCAGCCCTCTCCCATCGAGGGAGAGGGGGCAATGCTCCCCTCCCCCCGCGTGGGGGAGGGGTTGGGGGAGAGGGGGTGGACTTCACCTTTACTCGGCATACATCAAGGCCGCGCAATCTATTTGCTTTATAACGGCATATTAAAAGATAAGTCAGTCGGCGGCGGTAATGTGTTGACGACACCAGTGCTGGATATTCTACCAAGACACGATGGCGCAAAAGTAATATTTGCAACGGCTAACAGGCTAGGCGCACCCAAGCTAGCGCGCGAACAAATTGTATTTAAACAAACGCCTTATGCGCTAGATGTTTAAGTGGTTTAAATAAAGGCGATTGCGTGTTAAATTAAGTAGATGTTGATAGTTATTTTAAGGAGATTGAAATGAGTACAGCTGATATTGTAGAGCAAGCCTTGAAACTGAAAGCTTCTGAACGATTTGCTTTGCTAGAAATATTACAACAGAGTTTAAATAAATCTGACCCTGAAATTGATGAAATTTGGCAGGAAGAAGCTTTGCGCCGCTTGCAGGCGTATCGTGAAGGCAGGCTGGAAGTGGTTTCAATGGAAGAAGTTTTTAAGGATTTGTAAATGCAGCTTTATTTCTCAAGACTTGCGCGTGAGGAGTTGCGCGAGGCTAAACGCTACTACAATGACCTTCAAAAACACTTGGGTGAGCAGTTAAAGGCAGAGGCGCAGGCCGCAACCAATAGTATTTTGCATAACCCATTGGCATGGCAGGTAGAACTAGGTGAGATTAGACGATTTTTGTTGAATCGATTCCCCTACAAAATATTGTATATGATTGATGGTGAAAAGATTGTTGTGATTGCTTTTATGCATCAGCATCAAGCACCAGATTATTGGATTGACCGCGCTATATGACCGCATTTATCGCTAAAACCTATCAAACGCAAGTGCTTGAAAGCATTAGCACATATTTGCAAGCGTGTCGCTCACAATCGAGTGCAGCTGTGGCTTTTGCGGCGGTAACTGAGCAACTATGGCAACGCGCACAAAGTTATCAACCGATTGATGGTTTTGAAAAAGGCATGCCGTATTTTTGCTTGCGCATACCTACGGGTGGCGGTAAAACGTGGCTGGCGGCTAAAAGCGTGGCCTTGGTGAATGCGCATTTATTGCAAAACGAATACAGCGTTATTTTATGGCTAGTGCCTTCTAAAGCCATACGCGAGCAAACTTTACGCGCGCTTAAAAACCGTGAACACCCCTATTATGCGGCCTTGCAGGATGCGGGTACGGTAACAGTAATGGATTTGAGTGAGGCGAAAAGCTTAACCCGTGCTACGCTTGATACCAGCAGCGTGATTATTGTTTCTACCGTGCAAGCGTTTAGGCGAGAAGACACCGAAGGCTTAAAAGTGTATGAATCAAGCGGCGCGTTGATGCACCATTTTGATGGTTTAAGTGTTGCGCAAAAACAAGGTTTGCTGAAAGAAGTCTTACTGAAAGAAGGCGAAGCTGACAGCCAAACTGTGCCTTATTCATTGGCCAATGTGCTAAGAATGCGCCGCCCGTTTGTGGTGGTGGACGAAGCGCATAATAATCGCACTGCTTTGTCTTTTGATACCTTGGCTAAGTTTAACCCTAGCGGCATTATGGAGCTTACCGCTACGCCCGATACCACGGTAAACCCAAGCAATGTGCTGCATAGTGTTTCAGCCGCCGAGCTTAAAGGCGAGGAGATGATTAAGCTGCCGATTGTGTTGCAAACCGAGCCAAACTGGCAACAGTGCTTGGCCGATGCGATTACCCGACGCAATGAATTGCAGGCTTTAGCTAATGCAGATGCGCGCAAAGGTGCAAGCTATTTGCGCCCTTTGGTATTGATTCAAGCCGAAGCTAGGCGTGCTGGCGTGGAAACCTTAGATGTGGATAAGGTGCGGCAAGAGCTGATTGCCAACCACAATATTCCATTAGAAGAAATTATTGTAGCCACGGGCGAAGAGCGCGGGCTAGAAGACATAGACGCACAATTTGCCAAAGGCATTAGCGATGAAAAATGCCCTGTTAAATTTATTATCACGCAAAAAGCTTTAGCAGAAGGCTGGGATTGTCCATTTGCTTATATTTTAGTCAGCATGGCAGCGCTGCATTCTTCCACAGCAGTAGAGCAGTTGCTAGGCCGCGTGTTGCGTCAACCAGAAGCTAAACACCGCGATAATGCGGCGCTAAATCAATCTTACGCGTTTGTAGCCTCACGTGATTTTGCCGCCACGGCCAGTGCGCTTAGAGATAGATTAGTAGAAGGCGCAGGCTTTGAGCGTAAAGCAGTGGCAGAGTTTGTCACTGCGGCTAACCCCGCGCAGGGTAGGCTAGATTACAGCGCAAAAGAGCGCATTGTGATTACACCTGTAAGCGTAGCGCTAGCAGAAACTCCAAACATGCAGGCGCTGCCCAAAGCATTAAAACAAAAAGTGACTTGGAATGCGCTAGAGCAAAGCTTAACCATTGAAGAGCCGCTAAGTTTGGATGAAGAAATTGCAGTGCAAGCAACTGTGAATACCGAAGCCGCAAAACAAGCCATTACGCAGGCGGTTGAGGCAAGCAGGCAAGCGCTTGAGTTTTTTCAAACGCCTGCTGAGCTTGGTGTGCGCTTTGCTGTGCCGCAAATGATGTTGAATGTGCAAGGCGATTTAATGTTGTTTGATGATGCCGAAGTATTGAATTATGAGTGGGAGTTATCCCCTTATGATGCCGCGCCAACGCCAGAACATTTAAAGTTATTAGATGCTTTGCTAAAAGTATCTGAAGGCGGCGAGATTGATATTGATGGCGGCACAGGCCGAGTGACCATGCGCTTTATAGCTGATTTGCAGCGCGATTTGGGTTTAGCCTACGCGCCAGAACATTGGACAGAAGTTAAGCTTGCCGCATGGTTTTGCCGTAATATTTTAGAAGACAAAATTACCCATGACGCCAAGCAAATGTTTGTGGCTAAATGGCTGCAAGAATTATTGTTAAAAGGTAGTTACGATTTAGCTAAAGCCAATAATCAAAAGTTTTTGATTCGCAATTTATTAAGCCAACGCATTAAAGAGTTGCGCTTAGAAGCTGTCAATCAAAGTTATCAGCAAATTTTGTTTGAAGATGGCTATCAAAGCCGCGTGCAAGTAAGCAACGCGC
This sequence comes from Methylotenera sp., assembly GCA_043776535.1. Lineage (GTDB taxonomy): Bacteria > Pseudomonadota > Gammaproteobacteria > Burkholderiales > Methylophilaceae > Methylotenera_A. The sequence goes on from JAYVRE010000269.1 coordinate 9,293, forward strand.
ATGAGTTTGTGTTTCATGACAAAGCCTATGCGCCAAATAGCGATTACGATGATCGTTTCGGGCGCTTTGATTTTCGTAAACACTATTATGGCCGCATAGGCGATTTTGATAGCAAAGAAGAGTGGGAATGCGCAGTTTGGCTAGATACTCAAGCGCAAAAAGGCAATATTGATTTTTGGGTGCGTAATTTAGTACGCAAAGAAGCCTGCTCGTTTTACTTACAAAAAGCTGATGGACGCTTTTACCCAGATTTTGTATGCCAGCTTAAAAATGGCAAAGTGCTAGTGGTGGAATATAAAGGCGGCAATGGCTGGACAGATGCAAAAGATGACCGCCTAATTGGCGACCTATGGGCGGAAATGTCAGGCGGTAAATGCCAATTTGTGATGGTGAGAGATAGGCAATGGCAAGAAATACAAGCAGTGATGGAAAAAATGTGACACAAGAAAACTGATGCAAGAATAATTAGCAATTGTAATAAAATAGCGTTTTAGCAAATAATGCAGGTTTTGAGAGTAAATAATGACCGAACAAACCAATGAAATTCAAGCAATTGATGAAAACCACGTAATCGCCGAGCGGCGCGAGAAGCTTAAGGCCATACGTTTGGCCTCTCAAAACAATGGTGGCGTGGCTTTTCCTAACGATTTTAAGCCGCAGCATAAGGCGGCAGATTTAGCAGCAGCGCATTCGCAAAAAGAAAATGAGGCGTTTGAAGCCGCGCCAGTCAACGTGGTGGTGGCAGGCCGCATGATGTTAAAACGCGTGATGGGCAAGGCGAGCTTTGCCACCATTCAAGATGGTAGCGGCGAAAACGCGGGAGCGCGTATTCAGCTGTATGTAGCTAAAGATATGATTGGCGACGATGTTTACGAGCAATTTAAGCATTGGGATTTAGGCGATTTTTTAGGGGCTACTGGCTATTTGTTTAAAACCAAAACGGGTGAGCTGTCGATTAAAGTGACCGAAATCCGTTTACTGGCAAAATCACTGCGCCCCTTGCCAGAGAAATATCATGGTCTGCAAGATCAAGAAATTAAATATCGCCAAAGATACGTCGATTTAATTACCTCAGAAGAAACGCGCGCGACTTTTGTGGCGCGCAGCAAAGTGGTGTCGGCGATTCGCAATTTTATGATTCAAAACGAATTTTTAGAAGTCGAAACGCCGATGTTGCACCCCATTCCTGGTGGCGCATCGGCCAAACCGTTTATGACGCACCATAACGCGCTAGATATGCAAATGTTCATGCGCATTGCACCCGAGTTGTATTTGAAGCGCTTGGTGGTTGGCGGCTTTGAGCGTGTGTTTGAAATGAACCGCAACTTTAGAAATGAAGGCCTAAGCGTTCGCCATAACCCAGAATTTACCATGATGGAGTTTTACGCGGCTTATACCGATTATCACTGGCTAATGGATTTTACTGAAGCCACCATTCGCGCGGCGGCTATTGCTGCGCGTGGAACGGCGGTGCTGTCTTATGATGGAAAAGAGGTCGATTTAAGCAAACCGTTTGAGCGCTTAACTATTGTGGGTGCGATTCAAAAATATGCGCCGCAATACACTTTAGGACAATTGCACGATGCCAATTTTTTACGCGCAGAAATTATGAAATATGGCACCAAACCGTTCGACCATGCGGGTTTAGGCTCGCTTCAGTTGAGCTTATTTGAAGAAACTGCCGAGTCGCAATTGTGGCAACCAACTTATATTATCGATTACCCAGTAGAAGTGTCGCCACTTGCCCGTGCCAGCGACAAAAACCCAGAAATTACCGAGCGTTTTGAGTTATTTATTACAGGCCGCGAGATGGCCAATGGCTTTAGTGAGCTTAATGATGCAGAAGACCAAGCCGCGCGCTTTACCGCACAGATGAAAGCCAAAGAAGCAGGCGATGTCGAGGCCATGTATTACGATGCTGATTTTATTCGTGCGCTGGAATACGGAATGCCGCCTACGGGTGGCTGTGGTATTGGCATTGACCGCTTGGTGATGTTAATTACCGATTCGCCTAGTATTCGTGATGTGATTCTGTTCCCACACATGCGACCAGAGGCATAGCCATGGTGTAGGAGCGATCTTTAGATCGCGAAAGCCATGTGACATAAATTGAAAGCGATATTCATTACCAGCACATTCGCGATTTAAGCCAGCTATTGGCTTCCCGGTAGAATAATCTGCTAAAGCAGATTATTCGTACGTGAAAAATCGCTCCTACATACGACTTTTCAAGCGATTTATCGCTTAGAAAATCGGAGTGCCAGTGGTAAAAAAGCCGTCCTTTGTGACGGCTTTTTTATTGTGGAAAAAATACAACAGACTATAACCAAAGTAGTCCTTTGTCATCAATCTGTCATATAAATATCTCAAAATTCGCCTGTTGAATAAATCTTACTTTATAAATGTTTTAACAGAGGGGTTTGAAATGAATTTTAAATTACGTAAATTAGTTGCCGCATCGCTATCAGGCGCATTTTTGTTGGGAATTGGCACAAATGCAATGGCAGATAGTACTAGTGATATTGTGAATGCTTTGATATCTAAAGGCGTACTTACAGAAGAAGAGGGCGCTCTGCTCACCAAGGGGCGCTCAGATGAGATTGATACACAAAAGAAAAAAGAAAAAAAGCATTGGTCTAACACAATCAACTTGCGTGGCTATGTACAAACACGTAATACCACGATGTTAAACGGTGATAAAGGCGTGAATTTATGGTCAGATCGCTCAGTGGGTGATGATCAATCATTTGGCGGCGATAAAAACTTTTTAATCCGCCGCGCACGTATTATCTTCTCAGGTAACGTGGGCGACCATCTTGGGTTTTATATTCAACCAGACTTTGCAAGCTCTGCTGGTACAACAGGTAACATTGCACAATTACGTGATGCCTATGGTGATATTTTTATAGACAAGGAAAAAGTGCACCGTGTGCGCGTAGGCCAATCTAAAGTACCGTATGGTTTTGAAAACATGCAATCAAGCTCAAACCGCCTTGCTTTAGATCGTGCGGATGCACTTAACAGTGCGGTGCGCGATGAGCGTGACTTAGGCGCTTTTTATTACTACACACCAGAAAATACGCAAAAGCTATTTGACGAAATTGCAAAAGAAGGCCTGAAACATTCAGGTAACTACGGTATGTTAGCACTTGGTGCCTATAACGGACAAGGTGCAAACCGTGCTGAGACTAACGATAACTACCATATCGTGGCGCGTGCCACTTACCCATGGAAAACTGATTCTGGCCAGATTTATGAGGTGGGCATTCAAGGTTATCGTGGTAATTATGTTGCTACCACAGGTGCTTCTAGGACGCAGTTAAATAGAGCGCAAGTTATTTCTCAGTTAGGTGTAGCACCTGCAAGTTCTGGATGTAACGTTACTGCCGCTAGCACACCGACGCCGCCAGCAGGATCACTGAGCGCAGGTCAAGATGCGCAAGGGATTCGTGCTACTTGTACACCAAGAATTGCAAATAAGGATGCTAGAGGTATTGAAGATGCACGTATCGGCCTTAGTGCCATTATGTATCCGCAACCGTTTGGTTTACAGGCCGAATGGAACTGGGGTAACACACCGGGTTTGGATATTGCTAAAAACACCATTGAAAAACAAAGTTTAAATGGTGGTTATATACAAGCCATGTATATGCTGAAGGATCTTAAAGTGATTAAGGGTACCCTAATGCCGTTTATAAAATGGCAATACTTTGATGGTTATAACAAAGCTGAAACCAATGCACCTAAAAACAATGTGAATGACTGGGAGTATGGGCTTGAGTGGCAAATCGCCCCAGAAGTTGAGTTGACGGCAGTTTATCATCGCATGAAACGTAATAATCTGGTGACTGGTGCGTCTAATACAACGCTAGTTAAAGAAGATTACGCCACTTTCAACGCAGATGCACTGCGCGTTCAGTTGCAATATAACTTTTAGTAGTTAACAAATCGTAATAAAAATAGTAATAATAAAAAACCCGCTAAGGCGGGTTTTTTATTGTTGCTTCAGAATTATGAATCCATTGGATTGATTGCAGGCCAAAGGTTTCTAGTAATATAGTTTCGAGCTTTTCTTAAGTTAAGCAGGCGTGTGGTGAATGGGTACGACGCCGCTATTCAAGGTTTTTAAGTGGCGGTATAGCAGTCGTGTTTCCAGTAAATTCCAAACTCTTAACATGGCCTCAATTGCATCGAAAGGTTTGGTTAAAAAGTCTTTGGCACCAAGTGACAAAGCTTTGCGGCGTGCAGAAATTGTGGAGTCAGCGGTGAGCACTAACACCGGTAAATATTCATTGCGCGGTATGCGACGAGAAAGTTGCTCTAATATGGCATAACCATCTAGCTCTGGCATCATTATATCAAGCAATATCAAATCAGGCTCAAAGGCCGCAAACAAATCCATGGCACGGGTGGAGTCTGCCGTGCTGATGACTTGCGTAAAGCCTTCTCTGGCTAGCAGCTCTTCCAGCAGGCGCAGGTTGGCATCTGCATCATCAACAATTAGAATTCTCGCATTGAGTATGTCGGCTTCGGTCATGGTTGATCCTAAGGATGAATTAATTCTTTTAATCGCTGGTTAAAGGCTGAAATATCCAGTGGTTTGGTGAAATAGTCTGTTGCGCCAGCAGCTTTTAACCGTGCGATGGTTTCAGGTAGAGCGTCTGCGCTTACCATAATGATTGGGGTATGTGCATAGCGCTGATCCGACCTGAGCTTAATCACCAAGTCTTCTCCAGTGCCGTCTGGCAAATGTAAATCAAGCAGAATGATCTCCGGTGTAATTTCATTAAGAAACGTTATTGCTTGTTTTACAGACTTTACGCTATATAAACGCAGACTTTTATGGCGACTGATAATCGCCTCAACAAGGGCTAAATTGCTGGCATTATCTTCTACGTAAAGAATTTTGTGCTTGTTGGCGAGCGATTGGATTGTGTCTAGTGGATGTGATGGAAATGTTTGTTTGTCTTTAGCGATGGTTTTTGTTGCGGGCAATGCTAACCAGAATAGACTTTTATCATCAGCGACGTGAATGCTGCCATGCATAGAAGTCATGATTTGCCTAGATAAAGCAAGGCCTAGACCCGTGCCCTCAGTTTTTGTTTGTTCCGCGCCTAATCGATCAAAAGGGGTGAAAACACGTGCTTTCAGGTGCTTGGGTATGCCTTTCCCTGCGTCCAGCACTTCGATGATAGCCCTATCATCTTTGATATAAGCACTTACATTAACCGTTGAGTTGGCCGGGCCATATTTGAGTGCGTTAGAGAGAAGATTAAGCACGACCTGCATTAGTTTTTGGCGATCTGCCAGAGCTGCCAATCCCTGTGGATAATCAGATTGAATTTCAATGTCACGGATTTTGCCAAGCGGACTGATGAACTGTATGGCTTCGTCTAATAATGGCGCGATTTCAACGGGACTCAAAACCAGTGTCAAATCGCCAGATTCGATGCGTGCAATATCCAATACTTCGTTAATGAGTTTAAGTAAATGCTCACCAGCATTTTTGATCAAAGTCACACTGTCTCTCTGTTTGCCTTGTGGCAAGTCATTTTCCAGAAGTTGTGCAAAGCCTAATATTGCGTTTAACGGCGTACGTAACTCATGGCTGGTGCGTGAAAGAAACATGGTTTTTGAAGCGCTAGCCACCTCTGCCTCGTGTCGTGCCTGGTGCGCATCGTTTGTGCTTTTTGATAATAGCTGGGCTGCATGGTCAAGTTCTTCTGATAGTTGACCTAATTCATCACGGCTGCTAGACGGCAGTGCCAATGCTTCACCACGTGCTAAATGTGCGGCACTATCTCTTAGCAGGCGCACTCTTTTCACAATAGTGTTGGAAAATAGCCAAGCACCAGCAAGCGCGCCAAGAATCCCCGCAATTGCAGCAACCAGTGTTAAAACGATATTACGCTGGCGACCTTGGTTCACTTCAACTTGATCTTGCTCTACTAAAACTGCCTCTCTGGTGTTCATGATCTCAATTTCTGTGCGCAGTCTATCCAGCGTTCTGCCTTGAGATCTAAATTGCTCAATCAATTCATCAGTAGCTGTGCCCAGCTCGTTCTTGGCAAGAATTTTTAATTCTGCCAGGTTTTTTTTCGCCAATGTCGTAATCACAGTTAAGCGTTTTTTTTGCCCATCGTCTTCAAGTTGCGCATGCAAACTGTGCAGAATAATCGGTAGCTTTCGTTCTGCATCATAATAAATATTTAAAAAATTTTTCTGACCAGTGAGCAAATAATCCCTTACGCCAGTAGATGCCTCTACTAATTGGGTATGTACAGTCTGAATGTCTCGTTGATTTTGTAATGCTAGGCGTAGTTTGTTTTCTAAAAAAACAGCTTGTTGTTCGCGCAGATATAAAGAGGCGAGAGAGGCGAGCAGTACGGCAAGTGGTAATGCAATCACTACGATACCTTTGGTAGCAAGCGGTAGGTCTTGCCAGCCTTGTGCCAAGGCCTGGATAGGGTGTTTTAATGCATTGCGTAGCATGGGTTTAGGGCGTCTCTAATAATCCCAGATTATATCAATGGTTAAGTGCTTCTGTAACCCAGTTCAACTGCCCGAACGGCAGCTTGAGTGCGATCTCTTAAATTTAATTTACTTAAAATTCTTTCAACATGAATTTTAACAGTACCTGAGGCGATACCCAGCTTTGTACCAAGCTCTGGGTTGCTTAGTCCAGAAGGTAACAGGGCAAATATTTCACGCTCTCTTGGGGTGAGCATAACGAGGGCAGACTCATCTGCTGTAGATAGCTGTTTTTGGTCTGATTGCTGGAGTGCAAGACCAAGAATGCCACAAATGGATTGCAATGTTAGCTGATCGCTTGCCGTTGTTACCAGATTTTTTCCTGATAGTGCAATTAACCCAACAGATTTCTGTTTGAAAGCAATAGGTAGCAGCCATTCAGTATATTCATCCTGCTCTGCATATGTCCATAGCCGCGCAGCACCTTGTGAATGAATTTCAAATTGCACTGGGTATTTAAGCAGGCTGGCAAATGCTCCCATCATTGGAATGCGCGCACCAATTGGTAATGTACGCCCTTTTGCCGCAATCACGGTGAGGGTTCCGGCTGATTCAGTCGCAACTAATGCATGATCTACAGCCATCATGGCACATAAATTTTGTACTAGATTTTGAATCGATTCTGGTTGCCATCCATCTTCAAAAATAGATTTACCTAATGTATTGAATAGTCTTAATTGTGCGTCGTTGGATTGCGACTGTTTAAGCGAAGTACGCAATTCACGCGCACTACTAACCGTTGTAGAAGTATCAGATATGGAGTTTGACATATGCCGATGAGTATATGCCGATATAAGCTTATTGGCAGATTTTTGTTGATGTCTACATGCGCATAATGCACACATCAAACAAATGCAAAATAAATGTAAATGCAACAAGTAGTCATCTTGAGTTGTTTGAAGTAAAGTTTACAACACCTAAAGGAGATAGAAATGAAAGCGATGCAAATTTTAATATTAGGTTCAGCACTTGTGATGAGTTCAGCTTATGCAAATGAAGATAGCAAAGATCAACATGCCGTGCCTGCTAAACATGCAACAGAGACAGACCATCATGAAAAGGCGCATGCAGCAGAGCATCAACATAAACATGTGGCAAAAGAGAAAAAGTATAACAAACATGACGTTTTGCGTACCATGTTTTTAAGTAAACGCCCTTACATGGAAACGAAAACTGATTAGAAAATGAGCTATTGGACTACCTCAAGCTAGACTTGACTACTCAAACCTGCTAGTATGCGGGTTTTGTTTTGCAAGCAAAAAATCGAATAAAAGGTTAAGCAAAAGGTGTAGCTCTGATGAAAAAATTAAGTGTTTTAAAGTGGTTAATAGCATTGTTGTTTGTTTGTAGCTTCTCAGCATGGGCGGATACCGAAGAGGACGGCAGATTCTGGTTGAATATCAATGCACAAGGGGCATTGCCTGTTGAAAACTTAAGCTGGTTTGCAGAAATACAGCCACGTTGGAAAGAAGAAGGGCGTGAGTTTGATCAGCTGATTATCAGGCCTGCGGTACTGTATAAGCTATCAAAGCAAAGTAGCGTTGGCTTGGGATATGCGCATGTCACAACGCATAAAAAATCTGGCAACCAAGAAGAAAACCGGCTTTGGCAGCAATTTACTTACAATTTTGAGCCGATAGAAACGATTACCCTGCAAAGCAGAACCCGCCTAGAGCAGCGGCACATGGAGGATGCCTCTGATACCTCGCATCGTTTAAGACAGATGTTGCGTGTTACACGGCCTTTTGCTTCAAACTTGGCAGTTGCATTAGTAATGTGGGATGAAGTGATGTTTAATTTTAATGACACAGATTGGGGCGCACGCTCGGGTTTTGACCAGAATAGGCTATTTTTAGGC
>JAYVRE010000270.1:0-4452 GCA_043776535.1 Methylotenera sp.
CGCTTGTTGTCGAAGCCATGAATTCACGCCATCTGCGGCGACAATCAGCTTGGCAGTAATGGCAATACCGCCCTGCAAGCCAAGCTGGGCATCATGCGGCGTAATATCCAAACTAATGCAGTTGGCATCTGACACTACAGTCACGCCCAGTGTTTTTATTTGTTGCCTCAAGGCATACAGCAGGTTTTGATTCTCTATAATCACACCCAATTTAGGCAAATTAGCATCGTTATCACTCAATATTAACGCGGCTTCTGCCTCCCAAATGTGCATGGCATTAATATCATTGATGCGGCTTTTGTCTAGGTCCGCCCAAACGTCCAGCTCTTTAAGCCAGACCTCAGTCGCGGGTGTAAGCGCATACACGCGTTCATCCCAAGCCTTTTTGAGTTTTGTTTCAGGTTTTTTTGCATCAACTAAAACTACGTTTTTATGTTGTTTCGCAAACGCAACTGCCGCTGCCAAGCCCACCAAGCCAGCGCCTACCACGACAATATCCGCGTCAATTTGCTTGGTCATTTACCAAAACTCATTTTGCTTACCAGCTTATTTTTTACGGGTTTTAATAATTCCAATGCGCCAAGTCCCGCACCACGTAAGGCAGATAGGCCAATCGTGTCATTTGAAAAAACATTCACCAATAAATCTGTAAACAATATTCCGCCACGTGTATCGCGACTACGCTGCTTACTGTAAGTCTCTAGCATGGATGCGGATCCTAGCCTAGTTGCAGGCGTATCGCCAATCAAATCAGCCAGCGTCCTCGCGTCCCTCATGCCAACGTTAAAACCCTGCCCCGCGACTGGGTGCATGGTTTGCGCGGCATTGCCTATAATGACCAAATGCGGCGCGGTTGATGGCTTTAAAATGCTGAGTTTTAGCGGAAAACTCATGCGTTTTTCTATGTTCAAAAATTTGCCCACACGATCGCCAAACGCTTCATGTAATTGATTTAAAAAAGTGTAATCATCTAGCGCTAAAAGCGCGTCAATACTCGCTTTCTCGCCTGTCCACACCAATGAAAACCCCGCCTCGCCATTCGGCAATAAAGCCATCGGCCCGCTTGGGGTAAAGCGCTCGTAGGCGACATTATTGTGTGGCAACTCGGCCGTCACTTTGCTCACCAGCGCATCGTGGCCGTATTCTTTAGTTTCTTTTTTAATGCCTGCAATTTCACCCATACTGCGGCCGCCATCGGCGACCACTAATAAGGCGCTTGTTAGCGTTTGCGATTTGCCATTTTGATTAAATATTACTTGTGAATAAGCCTCGCCAGGCTTGATTTCTGTGGCTTCTGCTTCATAAAGCACTTGGTTTGTATCTAATGCGTCATCCAGCACCTGCGTCAGCGCGCCATACGGCAACACATAACCTATCGCGGGCATATTATGATCAGCCGCGTTAAGTTTGGTGCGACCAAGGCCACCGCGTTGTGAAATATGAATCGTATTAATCGAGGTGGCTTTTGTTTCTACCGCATCCCAAACGCCGAGTTTTTCGAGTATTAATCGGCTGCCGTAAGATAGCGCAAGTGCACGTGTATCCTTGTGCGATGCGCCTTTGGCGCGTGCTTCTAGCATGGTTAACGCTACACCTTGCTGCTGCAAAGCCAACGCCAATACGCTGCCTACAGGTCCACCGCCTACAATGATGATGGGTTCGCTCATGCCCTATTTAGCCATCAAGTCTTCAATATCGGCAACACTTTTCACCGCATTTTTAGTCAGAACTTCATTGCCTGTTGTGGTAATCAACACGTCGTCTTCAATGCGGATGCCAATATTCCAAAATTGTTTTGGCACATTATCGGCTGGGCGCACGTAGCAGCCTGGCTCGACGGTGAGCGTATTGCCTGCTTCTAATATTGACCAATTACCGCTCTTATCCTTGTATTCGCCCGCATCATGCACATCTAAGCCAAGCCAATGGCCAGTTCGGTGCATGTAAAATTGGCGATAGCTGCCAGTTTCTAACACCTCGTCAAAGCTACCTTTGCACAATTTAAAATCGATAAAGCCTTGCACTAGCACAGCCAGCGCGGCCTCATGCGGTGCGTTCCAATGATTATTTGGCTTGGCGACTTCTATGGCGGCCAATTGCGCATTCAACACCAACTCATACAAATCTTTTTGCGTCGCACTAAATTTACCATTCACAGGAAAGGTGCGTGTAATGTCCGAAGCGTAGCCATCCAGCTCGCAACCCGCGTCAATCAGCAATAAATCACCGTCATTCAGCACACAATTATTAGCATTGTAATGTAGCGTACAAGCATTGACGCCGCCTGCGACGATGCTGGTGTAAGCAGGCGCTTGCGCGCCATTTTTATAAAATTCATGCAAAAATTCAGCTTCTACTTCGTATTCTTTCATGTTCGGCTTAGTGAATTGCATAGCACGATTATGTGCTGCAGCTGCAATGTTGCCTGAAAGGCGCATGGTTGCTTGCTCGTAGGGCGACTTAATTAAACGCTGCGTATCGATTAATTGCCGCACATCATGCACGCTTTGTGGCGCACTGACTCCTGTTCTAGCTAAATCTTTCACTTGATTCAGCCAGCAAGTCACATTTACATCCCAAGCAGCATTTGCGCCTAGGCTATAAAATAATTTGCTTTGGTTGCCCATTAACTTGGGCAGCATCTCGTCTAACTGGCTGATGCTATACGCCTCATCAAAACCAAACTGTTTTTCTGCGGCTTCTGGCCCAAACCGAAAACCATCCCAAATTTCGCGCTCCATGTCCTTATCGCGACAAAATAAAATACTTTTCGGTGCGTCACCTGTTATCAACACCAACAAAGATTCAGGCTCTTTAAAACCTGTGAGGTAATAAAAGTGACTATCAAAACGGTATGGATAATGCGAATCGCGATTGCGAATCACCTCGGGCGCAGTAGGAATAATGGCAACACCATTACCCATATTTTCCAAAAGTTGGTTGCGCCGTTGCTGAAATTCTTTAAAGTTATCCATATTTATTTATCGTGTATTAACAAGCTTTCATCTAACTGTTTTAAGCGTTCTGGCGTGCCAATATCGTGCCAAACGCCTTGATAATATTGGGCTGTGGCGCGCTTATTGTCAATCGCTTTGCGTAACAATGGCGCTAATTTTGCTGGCTCGCCTTTTACAATATCCCTAAACAAATCTGGGTGATAAACTCCTACTCCAGAAAATGTGAGCATCTGTGCTCCCGTATGTTTCAACATATCCGCTTCTATCGCAAAATCGCCTTGTGGATGTTGCGGTGGGTTATCCACTAACACCAAATGTGCTAAATTTTGAACCTTTTCACCCTCTCCCCAACCCTCTCCCTTCAAGGGAGAGGGGGCAGAAAGATGCGTTAAAGCGGCAAAATCAAAATCGGTATAAGTATCACCATTCACCACTAAAAATGGTTCGCTTTCTTTTCCATCTTTAGTTAGCAAATGCAGCGCATTAGCAATACCTCCTGCGGTTTCTAGCGCAACTTTTTCTGGGCTATACTGAATGGACACGCCCCATTGCGCGCCGTTCCCTAACGCCGCCTCAATCTGTTCACCCAAATGCGCATGGTTAATGACGATTTCTTTAAAGCCTGCCTTGGCTAATCGCTCCAGATGCCACACAATCAAAGGCTTGCCACCCACTTTTAATAAGGGTTTTGGCATTTTATCTGTTAGCGGACGCATTCTCTCACCGCGTCCCGCCGCTAAAATCATGGCTTTCATGATGATTTACACCACATATTTTGGCCTTGGCAAGCGTCCTTCCAGCGCATCGAGCAGCCGCAGCATCGGCCGCAGCTCTACATAGCGCTCGCACACTTTACGCAGATAATGCAGCACTAGCGGCATGTCTTTAATGTAACCATCTTTACCGTCACGATGCGATAAGCGTGCAAATATGCCCAGTACTTTGATGTGACGCTGTGCGCCCATCCATTCAAAATCGCGATAAAATTCGCTAAAATCCGTTGGCACTGGCAAACCAGCTTTGCGCGCTTTGTCCCAATAACGCACCGCCCAATCGATGATTTGTTCTTCATCCCATTGAATATACGCATCTTTTAATAATGACACCAAATCATAAGTAATCGCACCGTACACTGCATCTTGAAAATCCAGCACACCAGGGTTATCTTTACATATCATTAGGTTGCGTGAGTGATAATCTCTGTGCACAGTTACTTGGCCTTGCGACAGAATGTTTTTATTTAAGATTTCAAAGGTATTTTGCAACCAACCTTGTTGCTCTGCATTGAGCTCAAACTTTAAGTGTTTCGCCACATACCAATCTGGGAACAGTTGCATCTCACGTGTGAGTAGTGCTTCGTCATAAGGTGGTAGCTCTTCTGGCTTACTAACCAGCTGCATTTTAATTAGCGCATCGGTAGCATCCGCGTACAGCTTAAGCGCCGTATCATTATTCAGCGCGCTTAAATAAGTATCGTCGCCTAAGTCGCTTAACA
>JAYVRE010000271.1:0-4444 GCA_043776535.1 Methylotenera sp.
GTGCAAGGCAATGTGAACTGGATGGCAGCGCGCCATGCGACCATGAAATCTGCGCTGCTGGGCGAAGATCTAGACAAATTATGGCCGCTGATTGCTGAAAATCAATCTGATTCTGCCTGTTTTGATAATTGCTTAGAGCTGCTAGTGGCGGGCGGTTATAGCTTGCCACATGCCATGATGATGCTCATCCCAGAGGCATGGAATAACAATGCGCTGATGGACGAAGAGCGTCGCGCTTTTTATGAATATCACGCCGCCTTGATGGAGCCGTGGGACGGCCCAGCCGCCGTAGCATTTACCGATGGCAACATGATTGGCGCGACCTTAGACCGTAACGGCTTGCGCCCCGCACGTTATTTGGTGACAGATGACGATATCGTCATGATGGCATCCGAAATGGGCGTACTCACGTTTCCACAAGAAAAAATCATTAAAAAATGGCGTTTACAGCCAGGAAAAATGCTGTTGATAGACACCGTGCAAGGTCGTATTGTTGATGATGCGGAAGTGAAAAGTGACTTGGCCACTGCCAAGCCATATAAAGCATGGATTGAGCAATCACGGTACTTTTTAGGCGATTTGCCTAAAGAAGATGCAGTGCTAGAAATGGCAGAAAACCTGCTCGACACGCAACAGGCGTTTGGTTACAGCCAAGAAGATATTAAGTTTATTTTGCAGCCGATGATTGCTAACGGCGAAGAAGGTGCTGGTTCGATGGGTAATGACGCGGCCTTGCCCGTGTTATCGAATAAGCCAAAAGTGCTTTACAACTATTTTAAACAATTATTCGCGCAAGTCACCAACCCGCCAATTGACCCAATACGTGAAGCGTTGGTGATGTCTTTAGTCACGTTTATTGGCCCAAAACCAAACTTGCTTGGCGTGGATGAAACCAATCCGCCGCTACGTTTAGAGGCTAGTCAGCCTGTTTTAACGCTGGCAGAATTAGAGCAGTTAAAAAATATTGGCGCTTCTACCAAAGGCCAATTTAAGTCTTTAGTGTTGGACATTACTTATGACGCCAAACTTGCGCAGGCGGGTATGGCAGCAGCGCTGGCGGACTTAAATAGTGCCGCGCAGAAAGCGGTGCATGACGGCTTTAATGTGCTGATTTTGTCGGATAGAACGATTGCGAAAAATCGTATTGCTATTCCCGCACTGTTAGCTTGCTCGTCCACTCATGAGTATCTGGTGAAAGCAGGCCTGCGCACCAGCACTGGCTTGGTGATTGATACAGGTTCGGCGCGCGAGGTGCATCATTTTGCTTTGCTGGCTGGCTATGGCGCTGAGGCAATTTGTCCGTGGCTGACATTGGAAACTATCAATAATATGACCAGCGATGGTTATGTGGGCAGCAAAAATTTTGTTAAAGCCATCGGTAAAGGCTTGTACAAAGTCATGTCGAAAATGGGCATTTCTACTTATCAATCGTATTGCGGCGCACAAATTTTTGAAGCAATCGGCTTAAATTCTGCTTTTATTAAGCAATATTTCACTGGCACTTCTACGCAAATTGAAGGCATAGGCTTGGCTGAAGTGGCAGAAGAAACTTTACGTTTGCACAACATGGCGTTTGGCGATGACCCTGTATTGATGAATCAGCTTGATGCGGGTGGCGAGTACGCTTTCCGTGTGCGCGGCGAAGAGCATATGTGGACGCCAGACTCAATCGCCAAACTGCAAAACGCCACGCGCACCAATCAATACAGTACTTACAAAGAATACGCCAAATTAATCAACGACCAAACCCGCCGCCACATGACGCTGCGCGGGCTGTTTGAGATTAAGCCAGCGGGTGCGGCCATTGATATTAGCTTGGTTGAGCCAGCCAAAGAAATTGTCAAACGCTTTGCAACAGGCGCGATGTCACTGGGTTCTATTTCGACCGAAGCGCACGCGACGCTAGCCATCGCCATGAACCGCATCGGCGGCAAATCTAACACTGGCGAAGGCGGCGAAGATGCGAAGCGCTTTATTCCTGTGGAAAAAGACACCAGCATGGCTGATGTGATTGGCAAAAACTTGGTATTTAGCGATATTCCGCTCAAAGCGGGAGATTCCATGCGTTCGCGCATCAAGCAAGTGGCGTCTGGCCGCTTTGGTGTGACCGCCGAATACTTGGCTTCTGCCGATCAAATTCAAATTAAAATGGCACAAGGCGCAAAACCTGGCGAAGGTGGCCAATTGCCAGGCCACAAGGTTTCGCAATATATCGCCAAATTACGTTTCAGCGTGCCAGGTGTAGGCTTGATTTCACCGCCGCCGCACCACGATATTTATTCGATTGAAGACCTCGCTCAGCTTATTCACGATTTAAAAAATGCCAATCCTAAAGCGTCCATTTCAACTAAGTTGGTATCTGAAACTGGCGTAGGTACAGTAGCGGCAGGAGTTGCAAAAGCCAAGTCAGATCACATTGTAGTTGCAGGTCACGATGGTGGCACGGGCGCTTCGCCGATTTCTAGCGTAAAACATGCGGGTACGCCGTGGGAGCTTGGCCTTGCTGAAACGCAACAAACCTTGGTACTAAACCAATTACGTGGTCGCGTCGTTGTGCAAGTCGATGGCCAAATTAAAACGGGACGCGATGTGTTGATTGGCGCGCTATTGGGCGCAGATGAATTTGGCTTTGCCACCGCGCCATTGGTGGTTGAGGGCTGCATTATGATGCGTAAATGCCACCTCAATACTTGCCCAGTGGGCGTGGCGACGCAAGACCCAGAATTACGCAAAAAATTTACTGGTCAGCCAGAGCATGTGGTGAATTTCTTCTTCTTTATTGCAGAAGAATTGCGCGAATTGATGGCAAGCATTGGCATCGCCAAGGTTGACGATTTAATCGGCCGTAGCGATTTGCTGGATATGAAAGCGGGCATTGATCACTGGAAAATTCATGGCCTTGATTTTAGTAAAGTGTTCCATCAAGTGGATATGCCAGCCAGCGTGGCGCGTCGTCATGTGGAAGAACAAGACCATAATTTAGTAAGCGCGCTAGATAATCAATTAATTCAATTAGCAAAAAATGCGTTAGAAACAAAACAAAAAGTCGTGATTGATTTGCCAATTACTAATACCAATCGCACTGTTGGCACCATGTTGTCTAACCAAGTGGCGGTGCGCTACGGCAGTACTGGCTTGGCGGACGACACGATTCATGTGAATTTTACTGGCACATCAGGGCAAAGTTTTGCGGCGTTTTTGGCCAAAGGCATCACCTTTAATTTAACGGGCGAAGGCAACGATTACGTCGGCAAAGGCTTGTGTGGCGGCCGCATTGTGATTAAACCACCATCAGCGTTCAGAGGAGTTCCGCACGAAAATATCATCATCGGCAATACGGTGATGTATGGCGCAACCACGGGCGAGGCTTATTTTAACGGCGTGGCGGGCGAGCGTTTCTGTGTAAGAAATTCGGGCGCTAGTGCCGTGGTAGAAGGCTTAGGCAATCACGGTTGCGAGTACATGACAGGTGGCACGGTGGTAGTGCTTGGCCTAACTGGCCAAAACTTCGCCGCAGGCATGAGTGGCGGCGTAGCGTATGTGTATGACGAAGATGGCTTGTTTGCTAAACGCTGCAATATGGGCATGGTGTCGCTAGAAAAAGTGGTACATCAGGCCAGTGTAGCCAGCGATGCCGTGCATCATCTAGACCAGCCCGATGAAGTGACGTTATTAGCTTTAATTAACAAACACGTAAAATACACGGACAGCGCCCGCGCCAAGGCAATTTTGGCGGATTGGGTACACGCGCGCGGCAAATTTGTGAAAGTGATGCCAAACGAGTATAAACGCGCTTTAATTGAACTTGCAGAAGATAAAGTATTGGTAGCCGCATAATGGGAAAAGTCACTGGTTTCATGGAGTTTGAACGTCTGAGCGAGGCGAATTTGCCCGTGCAAGACCGCGTTAAAAATTACAAAGAATTTGTACTGCATTTAACAGATGACCAAGCCAAACAGCAAGGCGCGCGCTGTATGGATTGCGGCATCCCTTTCTGTATCACGGGTTGCCCAGTCAATAATATCATCCCCGATTTCAACGATTTGGTTTATAACCAAGATTGGAAATCAGCGATTGATGTGCTGCATTCAACCAATAACTTCCCTGAGTTTACTGGTCGCATTTGCCCTGCGCCGTGCGAGGCCGCATGTACGCTGAACATCAATAACGACGCGGTTGGCATCAAGTCTATCGAACACGCGATTATCGACAAAGCTTGGGAAAATGATTGGGTAACCCCACAAATTAATCAGAATAAAACGGGTAAAAAAGTCGCAGTTGTGGGTTCTGGCCCAGCTGGTTTAGCCGCCGCGCAGCAATTAGCGCGCGCGGGTCACAGCGTGACGATTTTAGAAAAAAATGACCGCATTGGCGGCTTGTTGCGTTACGGTATCCCCGATTTTAAAATGGAAAAAACGCATATTGACCGCCGTATGACGCAAAT
>JAYVRE010000272.1:0-4428 GCA_043776535.1 Methylotenera sp.
ATTACTAGCAAACGGCGGTCATTGACGGGGCTAGGAATCGTTTCGCCATAGACGCGTTTGGCTTCCTCTGCAAACCATTCGATAAAGCTTGCACCGTAACTCACTTCGCCACGAGATTCAGCTAGTGGCTTACCTTGCTCGGCGGTTAAAATTTGCGCTAAGTCTTCTTGGTGCAATTTAATTAAATCGAACCAGCGTTTTAAAATGGCGGCTCTAGCTGCTGCAGCGAGGGTTTTCCATGATTTTTGAGCGACTTGTGAGGCTAATACTGCACGTTCAGCTTCGGCTTTTCCCATACGCGGCACTTCGCCTACCACATTACCATTGGCGGGGTTTGTAACAGGGATTATTTCGCCAGAATCAGCGACCACCCAAGCGCCTGCCAGCAGCGTTTTGCCTGGTTTAAGTAATGATGAATGTTTTAGTTGCAAAGAAATAATTTGGGTGCTCATACAATTTCCTATTACTTATTGGCATCGCTATAGGCAAGTGCCATTTCACGCTTACGCTTGCGCTCGATATGCGAAGTGTAAAAACTGGAGGCAATCACTGCCATTGTCACCACCACAATGGTGACTGTTGCAACGGCATTAATAGTGGGGTTCAAGCCCAACCTTGCGCGTGAGAAGATGACCATTGGCATGGTGGTGTAGCCAGGGCCAGATAAAAATGATGACAATACAACATCGTCAAACGACAAAGTAAATGTCAGCAAGAAAGCAGAAACCAGCGCTGGCACAAGCAAGGGTAAGGTGACTAGGTAAAATACCTGATATGGTTTGCAACCTAAGTCCATCGCAGCTTCGTCCAGCTTGCTATCCATTTCGCGTAAGCGTGATGTCACCACAACTGTTGCGTAAGCCGTGCCCAACAAGGCATGCCCAAGTAGAATGGTAAGCAAGCCTTTTTCTGGGTAACCAAGCCAGTGCTGAAGTGACACAAACATTAGCAATAAAGACAAGCCGACAATCACATCTGGCATCACTAATGGCATACTAGACATAGACGATAATAAGGTGCGCCCTTTAAAGCGTTTATAGCGATTGAGCGCAAAAGCGGTAAACGTGCCGAAAAACACGGACATTAAGGCCGATAGAAAGGCAATTTTTAGCGATAACCCAACCGCTGCAATTAAGTCAGCATCCTTAGCCAGCGCGCTGTACCAACGTAAACTAGCATGGCTCCAAACGGTGACCAGCTTGGAATCATTAAACGAATAAATCACTAAAACGATGATGGGCAGATACAAAAACAAATACACCGCAAACATCCAAGCCTTGCTAAACACTTTAATCATGGCTTGATTCATGGTTTCACCTCCGCCAGTTCGGCTTGAGATTTGTTGTAAATGGCCATTGGCAATAGTATCAACAGTATCATCACCACCGCCACCGCCGACGCCATTGGCCAATCGTTATTGCTAAAGAATTCATCCCACAGCACACGGCCTATCATCAGGGTATCGGGCCCGCCCAACAGCTCAGGAATTACAAACTCCCCCACCGCAGGAATAAATACCAGCATAGAACCAGCAATAATACCCGCTTTAGAAAGCGGCACGGTAATCAGCCAGAAGGCCTTAAAGGGGCTAGCGCCAAGGTCTGCAGCAGCTTCTAAATAACGTAAATCCAGCTTAGATAAATTGGCATACAGCGGCAACACCATAAACGGCAAATACGAGTAAACCATGCCCACCAGCAAAGAAAATGAGTTATTCATCATAGGCAGTGGTGTATCAATAATGCCTAAGCTCATTAGCGCATTATTAATCACGCCATTACTGACTAATAGGGTTTTCCAAGCGTAAATACGCAGTAAGAATGATGTCCAAAATGGCAGCATAATAAGCATGAGCAAAGTGGGTTGCAAATGCTTGGGTGAACGCGCCATAAAGTAGGCAAACGGGTAACCTATTACCAAACATATCACCGTGGTAATGAGCGCATACTCAATTGAGGAGAGGTAAGTCTTAATATAAAGCGAATCACTTGCCAAAAACATATAACTGGCAAAATTGAGCTTGAGTGTAGGCCAGCCTTCGGTCCAATCAATCATACTAGAGACTGAAGTTAACTGCATTTCTGACAAGCTTATCTTAAGCACAATCAGCAAAGGGATGAGTGCAAGCATGATAAACCACAGATAAGGCACGCCAATGACAAATGCACGGCCATGTCCTCGGTCGCGAATTCTTAGATCACGAATATAGTTGCTTATCTTGTTCAAGGCTTTGCCCCTATTGTGTCAACACAACCATGGCTTGATTACTCCAATGTGCGAAAGCCTTATCGCCCCAAGTGAGGCCACAGCTAAAGTCACGCGTACTGTTTATTTCTTGCGCTTGTATCACCTTACCCGTTGCAAGCTTGAGGTGGTAAGTGGTGTGATCACCAAAATAAACAATCTCAACCACTTCGCCTTCACACCAGTTGTATTCGCTTTCTGGCTTTTTATCTGATAGCAGAATTTTTTCTGGGCGTAGCGCAACGCCCACCGCCATGCCAGAATTGCCGCTAATGCCATGCCCTACATAATGCATACATTCTGGGCAGAGAATGGTCACGTGGTCTGCTTCATCCTCTTCCACCACGCCTTCAAATATATTTACATTACCAATAAAATCAGCCACTTGTCGACTATTTGGCATTTCGTAAATCTCGTCTGGCGGGCCTACTTGTTGAAAGTAGCCTTCATACATGACCGCAATGCGCGAGGCCATCGTCATGGCTTCTTCTTGATCATGTGTTACCAATACACAGGTTACACCGACTTCTTCAATAATATTCACCAGCTCTAATTGTGTGGTTTCGCGTAGTTTTTTGTCTAATGCGCCTAGCGGCTCATCTAGCAATAATAATTGCGGGCGCTTGGCCAAACTGCGCGCCAATGCTACACGCTGCTGCTGGCCACCAGAGAGTTGATGCGGTTTACGTTGGGCATATTTAGCCAGTTGCACCAGATTAAGCATTTTATCCACACGTGCCGCAATTTCATCTTTAGGCATACCATCACGTTTTAAGCCAAACGCAATGTTCTCCCAAACGCTCAAATGTGGAAACAAGGCATACGATTGAAACATCATATTAATTGAGCGCTGATAAGCGGGGATGTCGGTAATATCTTGCCCCGCTAAATAAATTTTGCCTTTAGTGGGCGCTTCAAACCCTGCCAACATGCGTAATAGCGTTGATTTACCACAGCCAGAACCACCTAAAAGCCCAAAGATTTCACCCTTTTTTACGGTCAATGAAACATTATCAACCGCTTTCACTGTGCCGTCATAAATTTTGGTGAGCCCTTCAACACGCAATAAATCCTCGCGAACTGATGGATTGTTTTGTGGATTCGCCTTAAGTGCGGTCGTCATAACTACCCCTTAAAAATGATGGTTACTAAACACAGTTTTTTTGTGAATACAGCGTACGCACAAACACACGCTATAAGCTTCGCCAGATTACAAACCAGTTTTAAAGCGGGTAAACAAGCGTGTCTGAATGCGGCGTGTATTGTTATCCACGTTGCCAGGTGGAATCAAATTGGCCACATCTGCATCTGATAGAAATATAGTTTTGTTGTTTTTAACTTCTGGGTCAACAAACTCGGTAGCCGCTTTGTTGGGGTTGGCATAGGTCACCGCATTGGTAAGCCCTGCATGTACTTCTGGCCTTAAAATATAGTTGATAAATTTATGTGCATTATCAACGTGTTTTGCATCAGCAGGAATCGCCATGGTATCCATAAACATATAGCCGCCCATTTTAGTGATTAGCGCCTCGATGTTTTGCTCAGTTTTATTTTCTATAGAGCGTTTGCGTGCTAAGTTGAAATCGCCCGCCCAGCCAAGTGCTACACAAATATTACCGCTGGCTAAATCTTCAATCTGGCCGCCAGAGTTAAAGCGCTTAATGTCTGGGCGTACTTTTTTAAGCATGTCATAAGCTAGCTGGTAATCAGCAGCGTTTGCGCTAAATTCTGGCTTGCCAATATAACGCAATGCAATTGGAAACACTTCCGATGGTGCATCTAGCATTGAAATACCACATGATTTGAGTTTAGACGTATATTTAGGATCAAACACCAAATCCCAAGTATTGGCTGGCATCGGCATATCGCCCAATGCAGCTTTTACTTTATCCGCATTAATGCCTACGGTTGTGTAGCTCCATAACCAATCCACCAAGTATTCATTACCTGGATCAAGCTTAGCCATTTGTGCTAACACAGTAGGGTCTAGATTTTTCCAGTTAGGTAGTTTGCTTTTGTCTAACTTTTGTAAAAGGCCGCCATCAATTTGCATTTTGCCCCAGTTGGATGATGGCACTACAATATCGTAGCCCGTTTTTTTAGCGACCATCTTGGCATGTAAAATTTCGTTGCTATCAAAAATATCGTAACGTACTTTAATACCAGTTTCTTTTTCAAAATTAG
>JAYVRE010000273.1:0-4425 GCA_043776535.1 Methylotenera sp.
GCAGTTTGAATGAGTATGCCCGAACCCACGCGCTTGATGTCTTGGGCGTTGCGGCCTTGTTCGTAAGAAGAGGCGCGTAGCGCGGCAACGTCCCTCTCGCCCGCTTGCGGGAGAGAGTTAGGAGAGAGGGGCGGCAGCGCAATTTTAAGCACGCGCACATTGGCTTTTGCGGCAAAAATCGCCAGCGCATCGGCAGTAAAATCGGGCGCGATTAATACCTCTACAAATTGCTTGGAAACCGCTTCTGCTGCTGCTTTGTCCACCGTCACGTTAAAGGCAATAATGCCGCCAAACGCACTGGAAGGATCAGTTTGAAAGGCTTTGCTGTATGCGCTTAGCGCATCCTCACCGAGCGCAACGCCACACGGGTTGGCGTGTTTAACGATGACACAGGCGGTTGAATTAAAGCTTTTTACAGTCTCCCAGGCCGCATCGGCATCGGCGATATTGTTATAGCTTAATTCTTTACCTTGCAGTTGTTGCGCGGTGACTAGCGAGCCAGGTGCAGGGTGCAAATCGCGATAAAACGCTGCGCTTTGGTGCGGGTTTTCGCCGTAACGTAAATCTTGCAGCTTCTCAAATCGGCTGTTCACTTGCGTGGGGAAGGCGTTGCGTGAGCCATCGGCATTAATGCTAGATAAATAATCGCTAATTGCGCCATCGTAATTGCTGATGCGGTTAAAAGCAGCGACAGATAACTTAAATAGAGTATCGCCAGCGACCGCGCCGTTATTAGTCTGCAGCTCGGTTAAAATATCAGCATATTGGCTAGCATCAGTCAAAACCGCCACATGCTGCCAGTTTTTAGCAGCACTTCGCACCATCGCTGGGCCGCCAATATCGATGTTTTCAATTGCATCTTCTAGCGTGCAATTTGGTTTGGCAACTGTGGCCTCAAATGGGTATAAATTTACCACCAGCATGTCAATATTCGGAATGTCATGCGTTTGCATGGTGGAAACATGATCTGGTAAATCGCGCCTGCCTAGCAGACCACCGTGCACTTTGGGGTGTAATGTTTTGACACGACCATCCAACATCTCCGGGAATCCAGTGTAATCACCCACCTCAATCACAGGGATATTGCTATCGCGAAAAAGCTTTGCCGTACCGCCAGTAGATAAAATTTCAATATTAAGTTTAACTAGCGCTTGAGCAAGCAGAACGATGCCCGTTTTGTCTGATACGCTGATGAGTGCTCTTTTAATAACGGCCATGTAAAACTCTTAACAATGTGAAAGGTTATTGAAGGTGGTATTGCGCCATTTTTTTGCGCAGGGTATTACGATTTAAGCCAAGCACTTCTGCTGCTTTACTTTGGTTGCCGCCCACTTTATTCAGAATAAATTCCAACATGGGTTTTTCTACGCAGCCCAGCACCATGTCATAAATGGCATGTGGTGGCTGGCCATCAAGGTGCGTAAAGTAATCCTCTAGCGATTCCTTTACAGCACCAGCTAATTTGCTACTGCTTGTCATTAGGCCGCCAGTTCTTCTAATTCTGGTTCGGCCTCAACGTACACCAAGCGCTCGCTTTTATTTTTTAACTCAGCAAAAAAGTTGTTAATCGCGGCTTGCTGTAAATCGATGGTATCTAATGTGTTCATGTTATGGCGAAAACTCGCGCTACCAGCCAAGCCCTTGGTGTACCAAGAAATATGCTTACGCGCCACGCGCATGCCAGCTACATCGCCATAAAAACCGTATAAATCGTTGATGTGTTCTAACATCACGGTGTGGATTTCTTCTACCGTTGGCGGCAGCAAATGCGTGCCCGTTTTTAAAAAGTGCTCAATCTCGCGAAAAATCCATGGCCTGCCTTGCGCAGCGCGGCCAATCATCACCGCATCTGCGCCTGTGTAATCTAGCACGTATTTGGCTTTTTCTGGTGTGGTAATGTCGCCATTGGCAATCAGCGGAATGTTAATCGCCTGCTTCACCGCCGCAATCGTATCGTACTCCGCATCGCCCATATACAAGCAGGCGCGGGTGCGACCGTGCATCGCCAGCGCCTGTATGCCCATATCTTCCGCTATTTTGGCGATGGTGATAGCGTTGCGATTATTTTTATCCCAACCTGTGCGAATTTTAAGCGTCACAGGCACGTTCACCGCGCCTACCACCGCCCTAAGAATTTGTAAAACTAGTGGCTCGTCCTTCAACAAAGCGCTGCCTGCCATTACATTACAGATTTTTTTAGCGGGGCAACCCATATTGATGTCGATAATCTGCGCGCCGTTATCCACGTTATAGCGTGCGGCTTCTGCCATCATTTGTGGATCCGCACCCGCGATTTGCACAGAGATTGGATCGACTTCACCCTCGTGATTCGCGCGACGGCGCGTTTTTTCACTGCCGTAAAGCAATGAGTTAGAAGTCACCATCTCAGAAACCGCCAAACCTGCGCCCAATTTTTTGCAAAGCTGGCGGAAAGGCCTATCCGTCACGCCCGCCATGGGCGCGACGACAAGGTTATTTTTTAAAATGTGATTGCCGATTTGCATTTGAGATTAATTTAACTTCACGATAACGTTATTGCGTGCATCTTCTAAGACCAGCTGCACACCATTTTAATTAGACCCGTGTGCTGCCTGCGCCTTTTCATCTTTGTCGCCAAGTTCTCGTTTCGCTAAATTAATCTTTGCGCTAAATAACTGCGAATTTCGAGAGTTGCCTATTTTATACGCAATCGAGGCGACTTAACAGGTGTAATGTTGAAATTAAGCCTTAAAAATCTTGCCAATTAAAATTTAGTGCACTGACACCAATTTTAATATCTTGCATCGCAAGCTTTACTGGCGCAGGTTTACCTTTTGCACCAAGTTCAATTTGGCGGTTTGGTTTAAGTTTTGGCAAACTAAATATTTTAATTTCTGGATATTTTTTCAACATCTCATTCATTAAATCAATTAGTTGGCTTTCAATTCCATCTTGGATAACAATTGACTCTTCCAAGTATTCTGTTTGGTGAAATAAGTGGCTGTAATGCGTATCCAACACCCATTCCATCATCGGGTGCGCCATGGCGGGGAATCCAGGTACAAAATAATGAGACTTGACTGAAAAGCCCGCAACGCGATTCACAGGGTTAGGAATCAACGCTGCGCCTTGTGGAAAATCCGCCATAATGACGCGCTTTGGGTAAGCGCCTTCGCCAAACTGTGCTTCAATCTCTGCGACCGCGCCCACGTGGCGTTCAATCGGCACATCAAGCGCATCCGCCGCCGCTTGCCGAGTGTAATCGTCAGGCGTGGCACCAATACCGCCGAAAGAAAACACAATATCGTCAGTGGCAAAACTACGCTTAAAGCTAGCAATCATGCGGCTTGGGTCGTCGCCCACATACTCCGCCCAGCCAAGCTGCAAGCCGCGCGTATTAAGCATGCTAATGGTTTGCGTTAAATGCTTATCCTCGCGCTTGCCCGAGAGAATTTCATCGCCAATGATGTAGATGCCGATAGTTTGCATGTGCCAGATTAATTTGTTGATTGGATTAAAAAGTTAGGGCTATTCATGCTTTAAAGCCGTTAGCTGCGCAAGCTCGCTATATTGCGTCAACACGCTATCGCTAGTCAGCAGATAGGCGGGCAGGCTTAAGGCTTGTGCTATTAGCAATCTGTCAAACGGGTCGCGATGATGCCATGCCATATTGGCCACAGCAAAGGTGTGCGGTGCTTGCACTGCTAGCTCGCTAAAGCCTGTTTCAATGGCAAGGCGGTGAATATCTTGCGGCAAGAAATCAAAGTTAGATTTATTTAAGCTGCTTTTGATAGCAATTTCCCAAATGCTGGCCGCGCTAAAATATACGGTATTTTCTGCATCGCTTAATTGCGTTTGTATGTCTGCATCTAAGCGCTCTGGCGCAATCAGCGCGCAAAGTAGAATGTTGGTGTCAAGCAAAATGGTACGTTGTGTCACGCCAATTACTCCGTTTCAAACATGGCTTGTATTTCGTCCGTGTGCATGGCATCAAAATTGGCAGGCAGGCTGTAAATAGCTTTGCCCAAGCCAAGCAGGCGCGTCTTTTTTACCGATTCTAACGGCACAAGGCGCGCAACAGGCCTGCCAGCGCGGGCAATAACTATGCTCTCACCAAGCGTGGCTTGATCTATAAAACGTGAGAGCTGCGTTTTAGCTTCGTGAATATTAACGGTTTGCATGATGTTTTCCTTTGCGGATTTAACTTAGCTAAGTTTAGTCCAGTTGGAATGTGGTGTCAAGCTTGCGGGAAGTGCTTATCCTCGCACTTGTCAGAGAGAATTTCATCTCCGATGATATAGATGCCGAAGGCTTGATTGTTTAACTTTTTGGCGCTTAAATTTTGCATAATTTTTTAGTAAACCGCGCCTTAGTAAACCGCGTCGTGGTCACCCACATTCACAGGGATAATTTCATCATTTTGAACCATAAGTTCCAACGTAATGC
>JAYVRE010000274.1:0-4423 GCA_043776535.1 Methylotenera sp.
AGGGTTTATTAGCTTGGCCGATGCGGGCAATGCAACCAAAGCCGTTACAATGAGACTAATCCCAAGTAGCAAATTTCCAAATAGCCAATTTAAAGATTGAAAACTTAAAAAACGAGAACGCATGTATGTTACTTTCTGAACCCAATTTAAAACCGAATAATCAATTAACGTTTAAGCCTGCCATTTTAGCGACAAACCTAGCCAAAAGTGTGGGTGAGGGCGATAACGTTATCGAAATTCTGCGTAATTTGAATTTAACGATCGCCCAAGGTGAAAGTGTGGCAATTGTGGGCAGTTCAGGCTCGGGCAAATCAACCTTGCTTGGCTTGCTGGCGGGGCTGGACAACCCAACTAGCGGCAGCGTGACCGTGGAAGGTGCGGCTTTTAGCGGCTTGGATGAAGACGCGCGTGCGGCGGTGCGCGGCAAGCGTATGGGATTTGTGTTTCAGTCGTTTCAATTATTGGGCACCATGACCGCACTGGAGAACGTGATGCTGCCTTTGCAACTGGCCAATCGTGCAGACGCCGAACTGGTAGCGATTGCTACTTTAGAAAAAGTGGGCTTAAGCGAGCGCTTAACGCATTACCCCAAACAACTCTCAGGCGGCGAGCAGCAACGGGTGGCGATTGCACGCGCATTCGCCCCGCAACCCGCTATTTTGTTTGCTGATGAGCCAACTGGCAACCTTGATATTGCCACGGGTGAGCGCATTATTGACTTGTTGTTTAGCTTAAATAAAGCATTAAACAGCACACTCATTTTGGTGACGCACGACGAAAAATTAGCGCAGCGTTGCGAGCGTGTTTTGACTTTATTAAACGGACAGCTTAGCATTGGTCAACTTAATATTGGGAAGCAGGCATGAGTTTTAAACTGGCTTGGCAACAGTTATTTTCGCAGTATAAATCTGGTGATTTACGTGTATTGGTGTTCGCGCTGGTGTTGGCTGTCACCTCAATTACCGCCGTCAATTTTTTCACCAATCGCATCGCGCTGCACTTAAATAGCGAAGGCGGTTTATTGCTGGGCGGCGATTTGGTGGTGCTTAGCGATCATGCCCTACCAAGTAACTATTATGAGCTTGCCAAGCAATTTGGCTTGCAAACTAGTGCTACTGTAGAGTTTTCTAGCATGGCGATTAATGGCGAAAAAAATCAGCTGGCAGAGGTGAAAGGCTTAAGCGAAGGTTTTCCGTTACGCGGTGATTTAGGCGTGCAATTTAGCTTAGAAAAGCCAGCCCAAAGCATACAAAAAATCCCCAATAAAGGCGAAGTTTGGATAGAACCTAGACTCGCAAATGCAATTAATGTACAGCTTGGTGACGGCCTTGAATTAGGTGCAAGCAGGTTTAAAATCACAGGTATTTTAGCGCGCGAACCTTCGCGCGGTGGCGACATGTTTAGCTTTGCGCCGCGCTTGATGATGAATAGCGCGGATGTGGCTGCGACCGAGCTGCTGCAATTTGGCAGCCGCGTGAAATATCAATTATTGGTGGCAGGCGAGCCGAAAAACGTACAGCAGTTTTCAGATAATATCACGCCACAACTACAGCGTGGCGAGCGCGTGCAAGACGTCAAAAATGCACGCCCAGAAATTAAAAGCGCGCTGGATAAAGCTGAAACTTTCCTCGGCCTAAGCGCGATGGTGAGTGTGGTGTTGTCGGTGGTCGCTATGCTGCTGGCCAGCGCGCCGTTTGTAGCGCGCAATCTGGAAACCGCTGCACTACTGCGTTGCTTTGGTGCAAGTAAAACGACCATACAAAACATTATGCTGCAACAAACCGCGCTGTTAGCCATAATAGGCGGTGTGCTTGGCTGTATACTAGGTTTTTTGGTGCAAGCTATTTTGGCCTACTTTGCGGGTCGATTATTTTTAGAAGCCTTACCCGCGCCCAATTATTTGCCTGTGTTAATTGGCATGGTAACGAGTTTTGCTATTCTGTTCAGTATGATGTGGCCGCATATTCAAGCCATCAAAAACGTGCCGACCATGCGTATTTTACGCATCGATGGTGAGGCAAAGCCTAGCAAAATTTGGATGAATTATTTGCCCGTAGCATTGATTATCGCCGCATTAATACTGTGGTTGGCGAAAACCTTGCAGCTGGCAGGCGCGTTTTTAGCGGGTGTTTTCAGCATCTGTTTACTGGCAGGTTTGCTGGCATATGCCCTGTCAAACGCGTTATTCAAAATCAGCCAAAAAACCAGTAACAATGCTGTGAGCCTTGGGCTGGCGAATCTCAAGCGGCGTATGGGTTTGACGATTGCGCAAATTATCGGCTTTAGCTTAGGCGCGATGGTGTTGATGTTATTGTTGATGACTAAAAACGATTTGATGCAATCATGGCAATCGTCGCTGCCAGCCGATGCGCCCAATCGTTTTATTATCAATATTCAGCCTGCGCAAGTGCCACAAGTAAAAGATTTTATTAAGAATATTGGTGTGCAATCACCACAAGTGTTTGCCATGATTCGTGGGCGTCTTGTTGCTAAAAATAGCCAAACCATAACAGCAAATTCGTTTGAAAATGAGCGCTCTAAACGCTTAGTTGCGCGTGAATTTAATCTCTCTAGCGCTACTGTCATGCAAGCAGATAACAAGCTGCTGCAAGGCCGTTGGTGGCGCGCAGATGAAGCAGGCACACCATTGCTGTCTATTGAAGAAGACATCGCCCAAGCGCTAGATATAAAGATTGGCGACACGCTGACTTATGACATTGCTGGCAGCAAAATTACGCTTACAGTGAGCAGTATTCGCAAAGTGGAATGGGATAGTATGCGCGCAAACTTTTTTGCGGTCACGCCACCACAGACTTTAGCTAAGTTTCCCGCCAGCTATATGACCGCGTTTTATTTGCCTAAAAATCAAGATAACACGTTGAATCTTTTGCTGCAAAAATTCCCCAATTTTACGGTAATAGATGTCGCCAGTTTAATGAACCAAGTGCGCGAGATTATGCAAAAAATGAGCTTAGCGATTGGTTTTGTGTTTACATTCTGTATCATCGCAGGCTTGGTAGTGCTGTACGCCGCGCTGGTGGCTACGCGCGAGGCACGCATTAAAGAATCCGCCATGCTACGCGTATTGGGCGCATCACGCAGACAAGCCGCACTTGCTATGCTTACCGAATTCGCCTGTATTGGCGCGGTGGCGGCTATGGTGGCGATTATCGTCGCTAGTAGCTTGGCCTATTATCTGAGCCGTTTTGTGCTAGATATTCCGTATCAATTTAATGTAAGCCTTGCACTAAGCGCGCTGTTAGCCGCATTAATACTAGTCCCATTGGCTGCTTGGTGGGCGATTCGTGGGTATTTAAACGTACCGCCAAAACAATTACTGAATAGTATTTAGATACAAAAGTTTAAGGTTTTTAGCCTTCTATTAACCCACAACGGATGGCTAATCGCACCATTTCAACCGTGTTGTGAATGCCTAATTTTTGTTTAATGGTGGTTTGATAATTGGCGACAGTTTTGATGCTGATGTTTAATAGTTGCGCAATTCGATTAATTTCTACGCCCTCACACAACATGCGAAAGATTTCAAATTCCCTGGCGGTCAGTTGATGCAATAAATCTTGCTGTTTGCTATGTGATTCAACAGCGATTTTTTTTGCAATATTGGCATTAATGTATATTTGGTTTTTGATAACGCTTTCTAATGCGTTAATGAGCTCTTCTGCCAAGCCATTTTTAGCCAAATAACCTTTGGCACCCACTTTGATCGCTTGGTTGGCAAAGGCGGCATTTTCGTGCATAGAAAGCACTAATAATTTTGCGTTGGGGTAGCGCGCGATTATTTTTTTGATAGCTTCTAAACCGCCTATGCCTGGCATGGAGATATCAATGACGCAAATATCGGGCAAAAACTCACCAAAAAGCACGTAGGCGCGCTCGCCGCTTTCAGCCTCTGCCACGACGCTAAATCGGCTTTCTTGTTCTAGCAAACGCTTGATTCCAGCGCGCACAACAGCATGGTCGTCAACCAACATAATGCGTATGAGTGGGTTGATTATCATCGCGTTAAGGGCACCCAGGCAGTGAGGGTGGTGCCATGTTTTAAGCGGGTTTCAATAGTAAACGTGCCACCAAGCCCTTCTACACGCTCGCGCATACCGGGCAAACCAAAACCATCGTTATTGTTAGGGTTAAAACCTATGCCATTATCGTGAATTTTTACCATGACGCCCGTTTGTTGGCGCTGATTTTCGGTAATAATGTCAATGGTGACAATAGAAGCCTTTGCATGGCGAGAAATGTTGGTTAGCGCTTCTTGCACCAAGCGGTATATGGCTAAATTAATGGTTTCAGTTAAATTATCTTCAATTACTTTAATCGAAAAATGGCAATTTATTGCTTCACTTCGGCTTTTCCATGTATCCACCAAATCATTCAGTGCAGCAATTAACCCCAACTCATCCAA
>JAYVRE010000275.1:0-4408 GCA_043776535.1 Methylotenera sp.
GTCTAATACAAGATCAGCAACTACTAACTTTGTGGGTAAACTTGGTTTAAGATCTTTAGAGCGACGCGTTAAGGCTTCGATTCTGGCTAACAGCTCCTCAAAAGCGAAGGGTTTTGCCAAATAATCATCGGCACCCAGTCTGAGTCCTGTAATGCGATCCTCTAATGTACCCATTGCGGTTAACATGAGTATGGGTAAAGAGACGCCACTGGCACGCAAACTTTGACAGACATCAAAGCCACTCATGCCTGGTAGCATGACGTCCATCAAAATAATTCCTGCTTCGCCATTACTTATTGTTTGCTGGGCAAGTTCACGTGCCATTAGTAAGCCATCATCACCATTGCTAGCTACCTGCACGCGGTATCCTTCAGCTCGAAGGCCGCGGTTAAGAAAATCAGAGACTCTGACATCATCTTCAACTATTAAAATATTGATCAATTAATTGCCCACTCAGTAATAATTGGTAGCCACAAATAAACAGTTGTGCCATGGTTAGGTTTGCTTTCAATTTCTATATAACCTCCATGTGCCCTAGCAAGCGCTTCCGCAATGGGTAAACCCAATCCACTGCCATCAGGTCGTAATTGTCTTGCATTTGCACTACGGTAGCTACGTTCAAAAATATGTGGCATGTCTTCATCAGATATGCCAATACCTTGATCAGCAATAGACAGCCTCCATTGAAATGATGATTTAGCCGCGTTTTGTACCACCTCTGTCGTCAGTAAAACCGTTTGATTCTCATAGGAGTAACTGACCGCATTGTCTAGAAGCAAGGTAAATAACTGCCTCAATCTATGGATATCACCAAGCACGTTTGCTTCAGTGGTTAAATTACATTTAATGTTGATGTGTCTCACTTTACTCAACATTTCTACGTGCGCAATTGCTTCCCGTAACGGTAAGTTCACTTCTAGCTTAACACGCTCAAGTGCCAGCATATCAATGTCACTGCGCGCCATCGTCAATAGATCGTCAATGACAAGGCCTAATTGTTGTGCCGCGCTAACAATTTTGGCAAGTGCAATTTTGTATTCATTAATGGGTTTATCACAGCCTCTCAAGGTAATTTCTGCCTCACCTCTAATTGCAGTAGTTGGTGTGCGTAATTCATGGCTAATATCAGCAAATAATTGACGGCGTCTTAGGTCTAATTTCTCAAGCTTTTCAACGGCTAGCTCTAGCTCATTGGTGCGCTCTTGTACTAAAAATTCAAGTTGTTGTCGAGCTTCAGCTTCGCGTGCACGGTGTAAATACAGTTCGCCCGCCATATTATTAACACTTTGCGCTAGGCGAGAAAACTCATCATGCCTTGAGTCTGGAATACGATGTAATAAATTACCGCTTTGCAATTCTAGTGCCCCAGTATTAAGATCATCTAATGGTCTTCTTAGTGCACGCGTAAAATAAACTGCTAGTAATACCGAAATAAGCGCTAATGTGAGCGTTGCACTTAGTGCTAGCCTAGCAAGCAATCTTAAAGAGGCGTCCGCTACCGCCCGGTCTCGTGAAAGTGCTGTTCTTTCTCGTTTGATGCTTTCAGCCAATAGCGTTCTTAAATCACGACCCTCTGAAAGATCAAACTTTTTGCTGATTGATTGCCATGCAACAACAGGGTCTGTTCCAGGTGGAATAGGCTGCACATTGGCTAGAGATACCTGTAAATCTTGAATGCCGCGATTTAGTACTTTAAGGGCTTCCAGTCTTTCAGAATGTTCTAGAAAAGATAGCGCATCAGGGCCATCTAAGGCCTTGGCTTGAGTGGCCAATTGTGTTAATTTTTCCAGCTGTAAAGACATTGACTGCTGTAGTTTATTTCTTATTTCCGAACCTGGTTTAGCATTTAATAAAGACTGCGACAGCCAGTTTCTTAGCCGCTGTTTGTTTGCAGATAATTCAAGAAATTCAGCCAGTAAATCACTCGCGACCCGTCCACGCTGCACATTATGCACTGCTACATTTATTGCCCATAAACCTACTGCACCTTGAATAATTGATACGATAGCAAGTGCAGCAAATGCAATTAATAAACGTTTTTGAAAAGAGCCCATAGCTAGATTATATCTTTGATTAATACAGCAATTAAGTTTACCTGATTATTGCTGTAATTTACTCTAAAGCTATTTAACCTAACCAATAAAATGGACAAACACCTCCTCATCAGATTAAATTAACTGGGGGGATGTTTGATTTTGTTGCTAGGTTCATTGCTTGCGTAAAGCAGACGCACGGGATAGGAGGTCATTCATTAGGTTTGTGAGTGCTTAAGTATAAAATTAGCAAATGCTAATTGACCACTTATTAAAACCACTATCTTATTAAAGCCACTATCAAAGTGCGTCAAGGTTAACAATATTGTGTGTTTTCATTTACATACTGGCACAAAATAGATTATCATTATGCATTAGTAGTTTAGCGCATTAATTTTACAGTTTTACTTTACTTACTAGGTTTAACTCATAGTTTACTTAAGTAGTTTATTTGGAGCATTATCATGGCAGTTCAACAAAATAAAAAGTCACCTTCAAAACGCGGAATGCATCGCTCGCACGACTTTTTAGTAAACCCACCTTTAGCTGTGGAGCCTACAACAGGCGAAACGCATTTACGTCATCACATTAGCCCAAGCGGTTATTATCGTGGTCGTAAAGTAATAGCTACAAAAAACGATTAATATTTTAAAGCTATTGAGTCTTTTTAAAGTGTTAATAAATTCGCCGCGCTAAACACTGCGCGGCGTTTGCACATTGAGGGCTTAAATATGATGACATTGCATGATTTGGCGTTGACATTTATTTCATCATCACTTCTAATAAGTTGATGGGAACGATTTGATGTATATAACAATTGCAATTGACGCTATGGGCGGCGATCACGGTCCACACGTTACCGTTCCTGCCGCGCTTGCCGCACTAAAAGAAGACAATCAGCTTAATATTGTGTTGGTTGGCCTCGAAGACGCGATTCTAGCCGAGCTCAAGGCACACAAAGCCAGCACCAGCCCACGTTTACGCATACATAGCGCCTCAGAAGTGGTGTTGATGGATGAATCGCCGCAGAGTGCGCTTAAAAACAAAAAAGATTCTTCCATGCGTGTCGCCATTAATTTGGTGAAATCTGGCGAGGCCAATGCCTGTGTAAGCGCAGGCAATACGGGTGCGCTAATGGCCACTGCACGTTTTGTGCTTAAAATGCTGCCAGGCATTGATAGGCCTGCCATTGCTTCTGCCTTGCCTTCGGAAAAAGGCAATACTTATATGCTAGACCTTGGCGCAAACGCCGATTGCACGGCTGAGCATTTATTGCAATTTGCAGTGATGGGCGCGATGTTGGTGAGTTGCGTCGAACATAAACCCAACCCCACGGTAGGCTTATTAAATATAGGCTCAGAAGATATCAAAGGCAATGAAGTAGTCAAGCAAGCCGCTGAATTACTACGCGCCAGCCATTTAAATTTTTATGGCAATGTGGAAGGTGATGATATTTTTAAAGGCACGACCGATTTAGTAGTATGCGACGGTTTTGTGGGTAATGTCTCGCTTAAAACCACCGAAGGTTTAGCGCATATGATGGGCAAATTTTTAACCCAAGAATTCAAAAAAAATTGGTTGACCAAAATAATGGCTTTGGGCGCTATGCCTGTTTTAAAAGCTTTTAAAAAACGCTTAGACCCGCGTCGTTACAATGGTGCCAGCTTTTTAGGCTTGCGCGGTATAGTCGTTAAAAGCCACGGTGGGGCAGATGCGGTGGCTTTTTATCATGCCGTGCATGTGGCGATTGAAGAGGCGCGTAGCGGTGTGTTGCAACGCATTACGCAGCAATTAGAAATTGAACATATTAAGCCGCGCCCCCATGCTGCGGTTGGAGGCAATGTGCAATGAGCAATCATAAAATAAGCTCAATAATTGCGGGCACTGGTAGCTATTTACCCAAAAAAATCCTCAGTAATGCCGATTTAGAAAAAATGATCGACACCACCGACGAATGGATTTTTTCGCGCACAGGCATACGTGAGCGACGTATTGCTGCTAAGAGTGAGCATACAAGCGATTTGGCGCTAGAAGCCGCTAAAAACGCCATCGCCAGCGCAGGTATCGATGCCAATCAAATCGATTTGATTATTATTGCAACAACAACGCCAGATAAAATATTCCCTAGCGTCGCCACCATGGTGCAACGCAAATTAGGGTTAGCAGGTTGCCCAGCTTTTGATTTACAAGCAGTGTGCAGTGGCTTTATCTATGCGCTTGCCACGGCAGATAACTTTATCAAAGCAGGCAGCACAAAATGCGCGTTGGTGATAGGCGCAGAAATCTTCTCGCGTATTACCGATTACTCCGATAGGGGTAATTGCATATTATGGGGCGATGGCTCTGGCGCGGTTATTCTTCAAGCCTCTCAGAGC
>JAYVRE010000276.1:0-4407 GCA_043776535.1 Methylotenera sp.
GCCAGTAGAAGACGTATTCTCCATCTCAGGTCGTGGTACCGTAGTAACGGGACGTATCGAACGCGGCATTGTAAAAGTCGGTGAAGAAATCGAAATCGTCGGCCTAAAACCAACCCTAAAAACCACCTGTACGGGTGTTGAAATGTTCCGCAAGCTACTAGACCAAGGTCAAGCAGGCGACAACGTGGGCGTATTGCTACGTGGTACTAAACGTGAAGAAGTAGAACGTGGTCAAGTGCTGGCTAAATCAGGTACGATTAAACCACACACCAAATTCACCGCAGAAATCTACGTGCTCGGTAAAGATGAAGGTGGTCGTCACACACCATTCTTCCAAGGCTACCGTCCACAGTTTTACTTCCGCACCACTGACGTAACGGGTGCAGTAGAGTTACCAGCAGGCACGGAAATGGTGATGCCAGGCGACAACGTATCCATCACCGTAGAACTCATTGCGCCAATAGCGATGGAAGAAGGCTTACGCTTCGCCATTCGTGAAGGTGGTCGCACTGTGGGCGCTGGTGTGGTAGCTAAAGTTATTGCGTAAGAGAGCTTTAATTAAAAGTTTGATTTTGTTGTGCATGTTTTAAAATTAAAAGCTACGCTTACAACCCAGCGTAGCTTTTATAGCTAAAAGTTAAATAGGCCAATAGCTCAACTGGTAGAGTATCGGTCTCCAAAACCGAGGGTTGGGGGTTCGAAACCCTCTTGGCCTGCCAATTTAAAAATATTAGCTTATTTGTTTAGGCTAAGTAAAAGTCTAAAAAGACTAAAGTAAAGACCATAACGATGATAGAAAAAATTAAGCTGGTCTTGTCTGCGCTGCTGTTGGTAGCAGGCATTGCTGGCTTTTATGTGCTTGCAGATAAAGCGCTAGTGCTACGCATTCTTGCCATATTGGCAGGACTGGCTGCGGCTATTGCCGTGCTATGGACATCGACGCAAGGTCAAGTTGCGCTTGGTTTTATTGGCGAATCAGTAGCCGAGGCTAAGAAGGTGGTTTGGCCGACAAGAAAAGAAACCATACAAACCGCGTTAGCGGTATTTGTGTTGGTGCTGATTGTGGCAGCTTTTCTCGCTGTAATAGATATTGGGTTTGCTTATATGGTGCAATGGTTAATGGGACGGAGTGCTTAATGAGTATGCGTTGGTATGCAGTCCAAGCCTTTTCTGGAATGGAAAAATCAGTAAAAGCGGGCATCGAAGATCGTATTGCACGTTCAGAATTGCAAGATCAATTCGGTGATATTTTAGTGCCAGTTGAAGAAGTCATCGAGATGAAAGCGGGTGTTAAAAAGATTTCAGAGCGCCGCTTGTATCCAGGTTATGTACTCGTGCAAATGAGCATGTCTGATGAGAGCTGGCATTTGGTTAAAAGTACGCCACGCGTGACCGCGTTTATTGGCGGCAGCGCGCAAAAGCCTACGCCAATTAAAGACAAAGAAGTAGAAATTATTTTACAGCGTATGGATGATAGCAAGTCGAATCCAACGCAAAAAATGACCTTTGAAAAAGGTGAATCTGTTCGCGTTGTGGATGGTCCATTTAAAGACTTTTCTGGCACTGTGGAAGAGATTAATTATGAGAAAAGTAAATTGCGTGTTGCGGTGGTTATTTTTGGCCGTGCAACGCCAGTTGAGTTAGACTTTAGTCAAATAGAAAAAGAAGTCTAGTCAGATTAAAAAAGAAGTTTAAATTTAGCTTGTAGTAGGTAGTCGTTTTTAGTAATTTTGGTAATTTTGATTTTTTAGTAATTTAAAGGGGAGCTTTAATTTAGTTAAAGCGTTTGTACCCACAGGAGAAAAGCATGGCGAAAAAAGTCATTGGCTATATTAAACTGCAAATTCCAGCAGGCAAAGCCAACCCAAGTCCACCAGTAGGCCCAGCATTAGGTCAACGCGGTTTAAATATTATGGAATTCTGTAAAGCGTTTAACGCTGCAACCCAAGGTGTAGAGCCAGGCTTGCCGATTCCAGTGGTGATTACCGCGTTTGCGGATAAGAGCTTCACGTTTATTATGAAAACGCCACCGGCGACTATTCTGCTTAAAAAAGCAGCTAATATCACTAAAGGCTCAGCCACACCACATACCGACAAAGTAGGCAAAATCACCCGTAAACAAGCGGAAGAAATTGCAACAACCAAAATGCCAGATTTAACCGCGTCAGATATGGATGCCGCAGTACGCATCATCGCAGGTAGCGCGCGCAGCATGGGCATTGAAGTGGAGGGTGTATAACATGGCTAAAAGAATCAATGCGCTTCGCGCAAAAGTAGATCGCGATAAACTTTACCCAGCTACTGAAGCTTTGGGCTTGATAAAAGAAGGCGCGACCGCAAAGTTTAATGAATCAATCGATACGGTGATTAATCTAGGTATTGATGCACGTAAATCAGATCAATTAGTACGTGGCGCACTGGTGTTGCCAAACGGTACTGGTAAAGTCACACGCGTAGCCGTGTTTGCACAAGGCGCACAAGCCGAAGCCGCAAAAGCCGCAGGTGCTGATATTGTGGGTTTTGAAGATTTGGCTGAAAGAGTTAAAGCTGGCTTTTTAGATTTTGACGTAGCAATTGCCACGCCAGACGCAATGCGTATCGTCGGTACATTGGGTCAAATTTTAGGCCCGCGTGGCTTAATGCCAAATCCAAAAGTAGGTACAGTAACGCCAGATGCAGCAACTGCGGTTAAAAACGCTAAGGCAGGTCAAGTGCAATATCGTACCGATAAAGGTGGCATTGTGCATTGCACGATTGGTCGCGCTTCGTTTACGGTTGAGCAACTGCAAGGCAATCTAGCGGCTTTAGTGGAAGCGTTAGCTAAGGCTAAGCCTGCCGCATCTAAAGGCGTGTTTCTGAAGAAAATATCGGTCTCTAGCACTATGGGTGCTGGCGTACGTGTTGATCAAGCGAGCATTGCATAGGAATTATTGCGTATTTTTTTAAACTACGCAAAGAAAGAACTTTGGGCTTGTTGCTTTAGCTAAATAATTATTAAAAGCTAAGTAACAAGAACATCAAAGACCGTTGGAACCTATAAAGCCTTTAATGGCAGAGGTTTAATTGAAGCAAATAGTGGATGGGCGAAAGAAGATGTAGCTGTCTTCAGTCCTCTTTCCTCTGTTTTCTGAAACCAGCGCAGATGGCGAAACCCGACACAGGAGTTTTAGCCTGAATAAGGACGCCGTGAGCGGTGTTGCACGTCTGTGCGGCACTTTATTAACGGAAGGAGTACAGACTTTGAGTCTAAATCTAACAGAGAAAAAAGCGGTTGTAGCTGAAGTTAGCGAACAAGTTGCGAATGCACAAGTCATCGTTCTTGCAGAATATCGTGGTACGGGCGTGGCAGATATGACTATCTTACGTGCGAGTGCTCGGAAATCTGGTGTTTTCTTACGCGTATTAAAAAATACTTTAGTGCGTCGTGCAGTAGAAAATACCGCATTTTCTGGTCTTGCAAACGACATGGTCGGCCCATTAGTATTTGGCATGAGTAAAGACCCAGTGGCCGCTGCAAAAGTGCTTAACGACTTTGCAAAAAACAACAACAAGTTTGTGATTAAAGCGGGCGCTATTCCGAACCAAGTAATGAATGCGGCGGGCGTACAAGCCTTAGCATCAATGCTTAGTCGTGAAGAATTGCTGGCTAAATTTGCACGTACGCTTAACGAAGTGCCAACCAAGTTCGCACGCGCACTTGCAGCAGTTCGTGACGCTAAAGCAGCTTAATTCACATATATTAATTTTTAAGCATTAATTTTAAGTATTAAATTTTAAGGAACATTCAAATGGCAATTTCAAATGCAGATATTTTAGATGTAGTAGGCAAGATGTCAGTGCTGGATTTAACAGCATTTATTAAAGAAATCGAAGAAAAATTTGACGTATCAGCAGCAGCAGTGGCAGTAGCAGCTGGCGCAGCAGGCGGGGCAGGACCAGCTGAAGCGGCTGAACAAACTGAGTTCAACGTAATCCTTTTAAGTGCTGGTGAGCAAAAAGTAGCCGTGATTAAAGCGGTTCGCGAATTGACAGCATTAGGCTTGAAAGAAGCGAAAGACTTAGTTGATGGCGCACCAAAAGCCATTAAAGAAGGCGTTAACAAAGCAGATGCTGATGCAGCATTGAAAAAATTGATTGAAGCTGGCGCAACTGGCGAAATCAAGTAATACATAGACTTAAGCGTGCTTTGGCTGACGGGAGACCGTCAGCTTTAGTCGTTTTAAAGCAGCAATAGTTGTAACAAAATGTTACAACTAAAAATGTAAAAGCGTAACAAATTGTAACTTATTTTTTAATTTTAAAGATGAATAATCTTTGATGTTAGAAATCAAAACATTGCAGTGGATGAAAAGTGTTTTGTCTTCTACCCTCAAAATATCAGGAGACGCTATGAGCTATTCCTTTACC
>JAYVRE010000277.1:0-4396 GCA_043776535.1 Methylotenera sp.
ATTGGCTACTTGCCGCAAGAGCCACAACTAGACGCAACTAAAACCGTGCGCGAAGAAGTAGAAAGCGGCATGGGCGAGGTGATGCAAGCGCAAGCCATGCTAGAGGCCGTGTATGCGGCTTATGCAGAGCCAGATGCCGATTTTGACAAGCTGGCGGAGGAGCAGGCCAAGTGGGAAAACATGATTGCGGCTAGTGGCTCAGACTTAAGCACGCAACTAGAAATTGCGGCTGATGCATTAAGATTACCGCCGTGGGATGCGAAAATTGGGCCGTTATCAGGTGGAGAAAAACGCCGCGTGGCTTTATGCAAATTGCTGCTTTCTAAGCCTGATATGCTTTTATTGGATGAGCCAACTAACCATTTGGATGCGGAATCGGTGGAATGGCTAGAGCAATATTTGGTGCGCTTTCCAGGCACGGTGGTAGCGGTGACGCATGACCGCTACTTTTTAGATAACGCCGCCGAATGGATTTTAGAGCTAGATCGTGGCCAAGGCATTCCGTGGAAAGGCAACTATTCTAGCTGGTTAGATCAAAAACAAGCACGTTTGGCCTTAGAAGAAACGCAAGAATCTTCACGCCGCAAAGCCTTAAATACGGAGCTGGAATGGGTGCGCCAAAACCCGAAAGCGCGCCAAGCAAAAAGCAAATCGCGTATTGCGCGCTATGAAGAGCTAGCCAGTGCCGAATACCAAAAACGTAACGAAACGCAGGAAATTTTTATACCCGCAGGTGAGCGTTTGGGTGACCAAGTGATTGAATTTAATAATGTTTCTAAAGCCTTTAAAGACCGTTTATTAATGGATAATTTAAGCTTTAGTGTGCCTGCTGGCGCGATTGTTGGCATTATCGGCCCTAACGGCGCGGGTAAATCGACACTGTTTAGAATGATTACAGGCCAAGAAAAGCCTGATAGCGGCGAAGTAATCATTGGCCAGACGGTGAAATTAGCCTATGTTGACCAAAGCAGAGATTCTTTAGCGGATGGCAAAACCGTATTTGATGAAATTGCCAATGGCTCAGATATATTAACAGTCGGCAAATACGAAACACCTTCAAGAGCTTACATTGGACGATTTAACTTTAAAGGCGGCGATCAACAAAAAATCGTTGGCCAACTTTCAGGCGGCGAACGTGGGCGCTTGCACTTAGCCAAAACGCTGATTTCGGGCGGCAATGTGTTGCTGCTAGATGAGCCATCAAACGACTTGGATATTGAAACGCTGCGCGCGCTAGAAGACGCGCTGCTGGAATTTGCAGGTTGCGTACTGGTGATTTCGCATGATAGATGGTTTTTAGACCGCATCGCTACGCATATATTAGCGGCAGAAGGTGAATCACAATGGACGTTTTTTAACGGCAATTATCAAGAATATGAGGCGGATAAGCGCAAACGTTTGGGTGAAGAAGGTGCGAAACCGAGGAGAATCAGATACAAGCCAATTACAAGATAAAATCCAACTAGTGTCATTGCGAGCAGCGTAGCGTGGCAATCTATTTTTGAACGACGCCATTAAACATGGATTGCCACGCTACGCTTGCAATGACGACTAAAGCCAATCCCAATCAATTCGCTTTTTATGCGGTGTGTTTTTCATTAGGTAATCCCATAAGCGTGGTGGTATCAAACGCATTAATCTTGCAATAACGCCCATTTGCCACGGGATAATTTTAAAGCGCACTTTTGCATCAACCGCGTTTACAAATTTTACTGCAAACACATCAGCATCCAACAAAAATGGCATTTTGTATTGGTTAAGCTCGGTCATGGGCGTGCGCACATAGCCCGGCGCGATGGTGCTAACTGCAATATTAAAGTGTTGCATTTCGGTACGCAGACTTTCACAATAGCTAATCACAGCGGCTTTGCTGGCGCTGTAGGCGCCGCTACCAGGTACGCCGCGTATGCCTGCCACACTGGCAACGCCGACCAATTGGGTTGCCTCTCCCTTTGCACCTGCTTGCTTCATCGCAGCGATAAACGGCTGAAATGTATGCATCATGCCCATGACGTTAATATCAAAAATTGCTTGAAAGGCGGCGATGTCTTCTTTGTGCTCAGTCAGCGTGCCACGGCTCACGCCCGCATTGGCAATGACAATATTGGGCGCACCAAACTTGGCGATAAAATCTGTTGCAGCAGCTTCTAACGCAGTCGCATCGCGCACATCTAGCGGATAAATCGCGCAGCTAATTTTATACTGATTTTGTAGCTCGGTGGCGAGCTGTTGTAAGTGCTCACTTCGTCTAGCAGCTAGGCCGATAAGTGCGCCTGTATCAGCAAAGCGTTTTGCGTATTCGTGCGCGAGTGCGTTGCCAATGCCACTAGATGCGCCTGTAATAAAGATTTTTTTCATAGCTGAAATAGTAGCGCATATAGCTTGTGTAAGGAACAAAAAGAAACCCACTGAAATTTAAGTGGGTTGAGAACTTACTTAACTTTTCTTACTTAACTCGGCTTGGTAAAGCTACTTTTTTAGGCAAAACTTTAGGTTTAGTTTTTACCTCGTTTACTTTTTTACAGTTTTTGCCTTATCTGCGCGCACATTGCCAATAATGTAATCGGCCACTTTTAAGGCTTGCTCGTTGCCGCCCGACATGGTGCTAGAGGTGATGTATTTACCGTCAATCACTAAGCTTGGCACACCCGTTGCGCCAGAAGCACGGAAAATTTGCGCGGCGCGATTTAAGTTAGTGTTAATAGTGAACGACTTAAACGCTTGTTCCACTTTTAACTTATCCATGCCACTTTGCTGCGTTACCCAAGCAATCGCGGCCTTTTCATCGGTAGGGTTCAAAGTTTTGCTTTTATTAACTGCATCAAACAAAGGCGTATGCAGTTTTTCCGCCACACCTAAAGTTTCCATGGCGTAAAACGCTTTGGCCATTGGTGCCCAGCTTGGGTTTGGCAGACCTGGCAAACGTTTAAAATAAACGTCGCTAGGTAATTTTTTTACCCATG
The DNA here is from genome assembly GCA_043776535.1 of Methylotenera sp. Lineage (GTDB taxonomy): Bacteria > Pseudomonadota > Gammaproteobacteria > Burkholderiales > Methylophilaceae > Methylotenera_A. Next base: position 2,964 of record JAYVRE010000277.1, read on the forward strand.
CGGTCAATGGCGCATCCATTTGGTAACAGTGAATACAGCCGTACCAAAAAATCTCCATCACTTCGATTTTGGCAGCATTATCAGTAGCGATTGGTTGCGCAACGGCGTCAAACTGGGCGCCTATTTTTGGCGCTTCTGCCATGACTAAAGTACTTATACCTGCAGTACTTAGTGACAGCATTAAAATGGCAAGACTTTTTATAATACTGGTTTTCATTATTGATTCCTTATTTCTTTCTAAAAAATAGTAAATTCAAGCTACTAACGCTAGTTGACCGTAAAAGATGACAACTAATTCCCAGCTAGTCAGGTTTTGTTTCGGTATGCACTTTGATTAAATCAGTGTTAAAGCCGTTGGTGGTGAGATCGCCGCGTGTTTTATTAATTTGCTCAATATCGCTTAACGGCCCCACACGCACACGGTGCCACACGCCCTTTTCGGGAATGCTTGCAGTTTGTACCACCGCTTCAAAGCCCTGCAAAGCCAGTTTGGCCTTCATGTTATCGGCATCTGTCTCATTTTGAAAAGCACCTACTTGTAAGAAATAGTTATCTTTTTTAACTGTGAGCGTGCTTTCCTGAATTTCTTTCTCAGTCACAGTGCTTTCGGTTTCGGGCAAAATCGTATAAAAATCAAATTTGTTATCAGTATTAGGGATATTAGGGCTCTCTTCGCTGGGCGGTATGGTTTCCTCTGAGGTTTTATTTTCAGACAACTTCTCTGAAAGGTTTTCCAGCGCAGGCCTAGCAACTTTATTGTTAGCAAACGGGCTATCGCCGCCTTTAATATACATGGTTAGAGCAACAGATAAGCCAACACCCAATAACAAGCCTACTAATAAGCCTGTGAAAAATGCGCTGCCTTTGCTATTGCTACCGCTTTTTGGGGCGGTGGGTTTGTAATCTCTGCTCATTCAATCGTCCTTTTACATCTTTTGCGGTGCATTCACACCCAGCAAATTTAAACCATTCTTAAGCACTTGCTGGGTTGCGGTAATTAAGGCCATGCGCGCTAATTTAGTTGGCTGGTCATCCACTAAAAATTTTGTATCATTATAATAGCTGTGTAAATCCGCTGCACACTCTTTTAAATAATTGGCGATGGTATGCGGCGCTAATTCTGTGCCTGCGTTGCTGACGATTTCAGGGTATTCGCTCAAGCGCTGCATCAATTTGGCCTCATTTGGGGCAATTAGCGGGCTTAAATCAGCATTTTTTAGGCTCGCAACTTCCCCCGTCCATTGCGCTAAAACGCTGCAAATACGGGCATGTGCGTACTGAATATAATACACAGGGTTATCGTTAGTTTGCGCACGGGCTAAGTCAATATCAAAAATTAATTGTGAATCTGAACGCCGCGCAGCGAGGAAATAGCGCGTGGCATCGCAACCCACTTCGTCAATCAAATCGCGCAAAGTCACGTAACTGCCAGC
>JAYVRE010000278.1:0-4395 GCA_043776535.1 Methylotenera sp.
GTAATGCAGCATGGACGTGACAGTGAAGATAAAACCAGCCAAGTGGTAGATACTGACGCGCGCATTAAAAATTTGACTGAGTTGCGCGATAGATTGCGCATCATGCTCACCGATAAATCCGCAAAATTTAAGGATATTATTGACGTAGAACGCGAACTTGCCAACACGCAAAGCCAGCTAGATAGCATGATGAGTATGCGTAAAGTATTGTCGCAAGAAACCGATTTAGTGGCGGTGAATATTGATTTTGTTGCTGCTCAGGGCATCACCGAGCAAGGCTTTTTTGCGCCAGTGGCACGTGCGCTTAAAGACGCTGGCCGTGTGATGATGGAGAGCTTTGGCGCAGTCATTACCTTTGTCATGAGTGCGCTACCTTGGTTGCTGATTGGTATTCCCGTTATTTGGCTGGCGCGCAAGGTTTGGACAAAAATTAAAACCAAATTGGTGTAATTTTATAAAAATAACTACTAAATTGGAGGCGCAATTATTATGAGTAAAAGTCAATCTTTTTCATTGCTAGCTTTAATGTTGGCTAGTTATTGTCAGGTTGTATATGCTGAGGTAGGCAATACAAGCGAAGCCAATACAACCGAAGCTAATACAACTGCAACGGACGACAAAAACGCTTGGCCACAGTTTTTGGCATCAGAAAACTTATCTGAAGATGACTACATGGGTGATGTGCCGAAAGTGCTTACAGTATCTAGGTTGTCGCAATCATTGGCAGATGCGCCTTCCGCTGTCACAGTAATAGACCGTGAGACTATTCGCGCCGCGGGTATTGTCGATTTGCCAGAAGTATTTCGCTTAGTACCAGGCTTTTATGTGGCTACCAACGCGGGTTTTGTGTACGACACTAACCATGTGGTGAGTTATCACGGCATTAGTTCAGCATATTCTGGCTCAATGCAGGTGATGATTAATAGCCGCTCAGTTTATAGCCCGCTGTTTGGGGGCGTTAATTGGAGCGAGTTGCCAATAGCCATTGCCGATATTGAACGCATTGAAATTACTCGCGGCCCTAATGCGGCCAGTTATGGCGCAAACGCATTTTTTGGTGTTATTAATATCATCACGCAAGCCCCTAGTGATGTTGCCAGTAATAGTGTGGTTACAACACACGGAAACGGCCGCAACGAGGCATTTTATCGCCATGCAGGAAAATTTAATGATTTAAGCTATCGCGTCACAGCGGGCTACCGCGAAGATGACGGTTTAGAAAAGCGCAATGATTTCAAGCGCACACGACTGTTAAACGCCCAAGCTGATTACCAGATAAACGATAAAAACAGCTTAGAGGTTGAGCTTGGATTAGCTGAAGGTGCACGTGGCGAAGGTAATATTAATGAGGATGCTATCTTATTTTTACCACGTACCAAGCAAATTAATAATCATTTTGGCTTAATTCGCTGGCGCCACGATATTTCTGACACCAGTGATTTTTCACTGCAGGCCTATCATAGTTATGATCGCTCGGATGATGAAACAACATCCGTCAATTTAAGGCCCCTATTACCAAGGTCGTTCAGGCCTTTTTTGCTGGAAAATAGTGTGGTCATTAAAAACGAAGTGATTCAAAAACGCACAGATATTGAAGCGCAACATACATTCTCGGCAGGCAATAGTATCCGCGCGGCGTGGGGCGGCAGTGTACGGCAAGATACCATGTACGCCCCTCATTATCTTGCTTCAAATAAAACAGATCGCTTTAATTTACAACGCCTATTTGGGCATGTGGAATGGCGTCCATTTATAAAGCTCACCTTGAATACAGGCGCTATGCTGGAACACAATGATTTCACTGGAACAGACATTTCACCGCGTGCCAGCATCAACTTTAAACCTGCGCCTAATCACACTTTTAGGTTAGGCATTTCATCCGCTTTACGTACGCCCAATTACTTTGAAGAAAAGTTTCAAGATAGACTGGTTATCCCATTGAGGCAGCCAAACCCTTTAAGAGCAACTGCGCTCGTTGTTCAATTTAGAGCCAATAAAGGCAACGTAGAGCCAGAGCAAATTATTTCGCGCGAGCTAGGGTATATGGGAAAAATCGGCCACCTTCAGCTAGACCTGCGCTTATTTAGCGACCGCATTGACGACATCGTTCGCTTTAATAAACGAACTGATTTTACCGCTCCACTTAATACACGTTTATTAAACAGCCTAGCGGATATAGATATTGACTCTGCCAATAATGTCGGCAGTGCTGCAGTAGAAGGGATTGAATGGCAAGCGAAATGGAATTTTACGCCTAACACTAAGCTTATGTTAAATCATGCTTATGTGCACATCCGAGAAACACAAGACGGATTAAAACGTAACTATACCAACTCTATGCCCCGCAACACTTTTAGCGCGCTGCTCACTCATCAATTCAACAGTAATTGGGATGGAAGTTTAGCCTACTATCAAACAGGGAAGGTAACAGCTTTGGGCGATGGCGACCCAGTTGATCTAGCGAGAAGAACCGATGCCAGATTAGCACGTAAATTTAATAGCAGGCATTGGAAAGGTGAGGTTTCTGCTGTGGTCGAAAATTTGTTTAATGAGCACTACCAAGAATTTGCGGATTACAACAACCTGAAAAGGCGCGCACGCATTAATTTAAGTTTAGACTTTTAATGGTTTTTTTAATTAGGTGTAAAAGAAGTTTATTTTGATAAGTAGCAAAGATAAAAACAAAGCTTTTAGAAATGTATTGGCGTTTTTAGCGCTGATAATAGGCCTTTTTGTGCCTTTTTTAGCGCAGGCTTACACGGGCATTACCGTTATACTAAGCGCGCAAACGCAAGCCAACCAAGAGTTTATTGATACCATTAAGGCTGAACTAGTTAATGCTGGGCTAGCCAATACCAACAGTAGCAAGCTCAGAGTCAAAGTCACTATTCTGCAAGATGCGGAAAAACTGGTGGTGGCTGAAAATAGTGAGTTAGTAATAGCCTTGGGTGTAAAGGCGCTTGAGGCTTCAGCTAAGTTAAAATACACCACACCTGTGTTAGGCGTATTTATACCAATGCCTTCATTTAATAGCTTGTTAGTAAAAAGTAAGCGTGATTTAGGTAATTTTAGTGCTATTGTTTTGGATCAACCTTTTTCAAGGCAATTTTCCCTAATAAAAAACATATTGCCAGAATCCAAAAAAATTGGCGTGTTATTTGGTCCAACTTCAGCACAATATGCTGATCTGATAAAAGAGGAAGGCGAGCATGCTGGCTTATCTGTAATGGAAGAAAATGTTTATTTAGAGGCAGATTTAATTCCTAAATTAAACGCAGCTTTAGCAACATCCGATGCATTGTTGGCGGTGCCTGACACGCTTATTTATAGCCGAGAAACCGCGCAGCCAATTTTATTAACCAGTTATCGCCAGAAAAAACCTATATTTGGCTACTCTCAATCTTATGTACGAGCAGGAGCGCTAGCTGCGGTGTATAGTAGTAGCAAGCAGCTGGCCAAGCAGGCGGCGGAGATTGCGCTAGAATCGCAACAAGCGCCTAACTTGCTACCGCCGCCGCAAGCACCTAAATATTTCTCAATTATGCTAAATTATCAAGTAGCTCGTTCACTCAACATTGCCTTGAAGAGTGACGAGGAAATCTACCAAAAAGTGCTCGCAGCAGATCTTGCGGAGGTTCAGGAAAATGAAGAATTTAAGCATTAAATCAAGGGTGATAATATTGGGGACTATCCCCGCATTGATGTTTGCCATTGTCTTGGCGGGCTATGCCATCTCCAATGTTTTTGATATTCTAAATCAATCCTTACTCAATCGTGGCAGGGTCATTGCATCGCAGCTTGCGCCCGCTGCCGAATATGGAGTGATTTCAGGCAATCGTTTAATATTGCAAAAATTAGTGCAAAAAGTGCTTGCTACCGAGTCGGAGGTGAGAACAGTACTGGTGCTCAATAACCAAGGTCAAGTACTGGCTTTAAATGGACCAGAGATATCTGCTGAACTGATTAATAAAATCAGTAAACAGAAAAATCAAGAACTTAAGCTAGATAAAGGCATTATCTTTACTTCAGCCATTCAAAGAAGTTTGGTTGAAATTGACGACTTTAGTAATGCTCACGAAAGTATAGAAAATGCAGCAAAAACGGATGCGGAACTAGTCATTGGCCGAGTGTATGTTCAGCTGAGCAATCAGGCTTTAAAAAACTTTAAGTTAGATCTAATTACAAAAATATTCATGATAGGCCTATTCGGCTTGATACTAAGCTCGCTAATCGCCTGGCAAATAGGTCGAAATATCACGAAACCGATTCAAGAAATTGCCCACGCAGTCAATAAATTAGGCGAAGGTGTGTTTGCCCAAACCATTTCAGAAAACTCTAGTGGCGAATTAAAAACCTTACAAAAAGGCTTTAATTTGATGTCTACTAGCTTAAAGC
>JAYVRE010000279.1:0-4374 GCA_043776535.1 Methylotenera sp.
GTAGGGTGGTAAGAAATCACTTCGACGCCCACTCTTAACTGGTCGCCTTGCGTAGGTTTTGCAGAGCGAATCATACCAATAATGATGTTGCCAGGATCGTCATTAAATACCAGCCCAATCAATTTGTCTGGACGCACCAGAATATTGCTGAATTTGTTAACACGTGCCCCTAAGCCATGTGTACTTTCGTCAGTAATAATCCAAGTGTCGAGCATGCCGCTGTTGGTGGATAAGCTACCGCTTTCCCTAAGCACAGTATGCGCTCTTAATCTATCGTCTAAAGTTCTGCCGTCTCGTGATAATCTTAAGCCGCTGTTGATTTGATTGGTTTGATGCACTTGCTTGCAAATGTCGGCAATCCCTGCATTTACTCGCGCATTTTTTGAGCTGGGCTGCCTAATGTACTTGCGGCGCTGCCTTACATAGCCAGATTTTTGCCATTCATTGAGTAAGGCTTTGAGCGTTTCATTTAGTTTTCTGGGATTATCAATTTTTGAAAACTCTAAACTTTGTGGAATTTCCCCACGGTCTGATACCGTAATCGCTATAGTCATCTGCTTTTCTAGCTCGTCTAGCTCCCAATAGCGACAACGCCCATTTGGCTCAAAATTGCGCATACGTTTTGCAGCAGCATCTTTTTCTAGGTCGATATAGAACAAGTATTGCTCAGGTGTAAGTGTAGAGCTGATGTAAGCGCGCGTTAACAAAGTGTTTAAAATGCGGGCTGCAATCTCAACTTGGTATTTTTGCAGGCTTGCTTGCGCTAATTGACCCAACATCCACACTTGCACAAAACTGGCTGCTAGCGTGGTCATGGGGGCTGACTTAAATACCTCCATCGAGTTACTTAATAGTGTTTGTTGCGTTGCTATGCGATACAACACAAAGATTTGTAACCACACACTTGCTGGTGGGTTTGATTGGCTAAATAAACGCCATTTAATCATATTAAAAGCGGCTTGTAGCGCGCGCGCAATAACTAGACTAGGTATCTTGCCTTCAAGTTTAAAATGGCTTTCTGAATTAATTTTGTTAGCGCCAAAGATTTTCTCAATGATTTTTAGATGACAAATATAAGATTGGCGGCAATAGTTGTAGCTAGCCTCGCAGATGTTATTAGCAAGCTCAGTTTTCAAATTATCTACACTGGAAAACTGTGTAGAAAGTTTTTCTAACCGTGCTTGATTCAGCACCTCAATTTCCAAAAGCAGTTCTAGTTGTTGCTGTAGGTTAAGAATCTCTTCGCCATCGGCACGGTTTAGTGTTTGGGTTAATTGGTTGGCAGAAAATTGCAATGCAGCAATATCATCCAACTCTTCGAGCTGATTCAGCCAAGCAGTAAGCTTGTTTGATTTTTTCGCGTCTTTAGCGCCAAATATGCTTTGAATAATGTTTTTCATTAAGAATATTATTAATCTTAGAAGGCAATTTTAATTGGATTGCTTTTAATTAAATCTAATTTTTAGTCAGCTTTAAATAGGCTAAACAAAATATAACTATAAATGATGGAGTAATCAATACAAACTTCTAAACTTAAAAAAAGCAAAACTTAAGTTAATGTTAAAATCTTACTTTAAAATATAAAAAGTCGCTTATTCATGACCGTTCGTACTCGATTTGCCCCAAGCCCGACGGGATTTTTACACATTGGCGGCGCGCGCACCGCACTATTTTCTTGGGCTTATGCCAAAAAACATGGCGGCAAATTTATTTTGCGTATTGAAGATACTGATGTGGAGCGCAGTACCCCAGCAGCCGTACAAGCCATATTGGACGGTATGCGCTGGCTTGGTTTAGATTATGACGAAGGCCCGTTTTACCAAATGCAACGTATGGAGACGTATAAAAAAGTGCTACAAACCATGCTGGATGCGGGCACTGCCTACCATTGCTACAGCAGCAAAGAAGAGCTAGAAGCACTGCGTGAAAGCCAAATGCAGCAAGGCGATAAACCACGCTATGACGGCAAATGGCGGCCAGAAGCAGGTAAAACTTTACCAATTATTCCACCCAATATTTCACCAACAATACGCTTTAAAAATCCGCAAACTGGCGTGGTAGCGTGGGATGACTTAGTAAAAGGCCGCATTGAAATTGCCAACGCCGAGCTGGACGATTTAATTATCGCCCGCGCAGATGGCACGCCTACCTATAATTTTTGCGTGGTAGTGGATGATTTCGAAATGGGCATCACGCAAGTGATTCGCGGTGATGATCATGTGAACAACACGCCGCGCCAAATCAATATGTTGGTGGCTTTAGGCGCGACCATCCCGCAGTACGCGCATTTATCCATGATTTTAGGCGATGACGGCCAAAAATTATCTAAGCGGCATGGCGCTGTAAGCGTTATGCAATATGACGATGATGGTTATTTACCAGAAGCAGTACTGAACTATTTAGCGCGCCTAGGTTGGAGCCATGGCGACGCAGAAATTTTTAATATGCAGCAGTTTTGTGAATGGTTCGATTTGGATCACATTACACCATCGGCCGCACAATTTAATACCGAAAAACTTAACTGGCTTAATGCTCATTATATAAAAGAAGCCAATATTGACGCGCTTGCTGTTGATATTGCCACGCGACTGGCTAAAATGAATGTAGAGATAAAATTACAGCCAAAATTGCAAGATGTGCTTGGTTTGTATCGCGAACGCGCCAATAATTTGAATCAACTTGCAAATGATGTCGTTTATTTTTACGCATTGCCACAAGCCAGCGCTGAAGACCTTGAAAAGCATATTACATCAGAAATTAAACCTGTATTAATGGATTTACTACAAAAGCTTGTGGCGATTGATTGGACTGCTGAAAATATTCATGCTGCCATCAACGAAATTGTCACAATAAACCAATTAAAATTTCCTAAGGTCGCCATGCCGCTGCGCGTGATGATTACAGGCATCGCGCAATCGCCTAGTATCGATCAAGTAATGGCTTTGCTGGGGCAAAAAGAGACGCTAAATAGAATACAAAATTACATTAAATAAACTTTTTTAGGTTTAGCTATTGAAATAAGAACAAAAAGGCGCAATCATAGTCGTACGCTAGGTACAAATAAATTACTTAGATACAAAAGAGTTTCTTGCAAAAAGAAGCAACTCCAATTTTATAAAACTACAAGGAGCAAAAAATGAATAACAAAGGACAAATGTTACAAGACCCTTTCTTAAACGCCCTCAGAAAAGAACACGTTCAAGTGTCTATTTACCTAGTCAACGGCATCAAGTTGCAAGGTCAAGTCGATTCATTTGATCAATATGTGATTTTGCTGAAAAATACGGTCACACAAATGGTTTATAAACATGCTATTTCTACCATCGTGCCTGCACGCATGGTAACAATGGCGCTACCAGAACACGAGGAAGAATAAAGCTTGGCAATTAAGCCTACTGGTTACGGCGAAAATACCTTAGCAAATGCCCCTAACGTAACGATTGCATCTGACGGTGCAGTCGTTTTAGTGAGTGTAGATTTTGGCGAGCCAGATTATGCTGAAAGCTTGCACGAGTTGCGTCAATTAGTGACTTCGGCGGGCATGCAAGTGCGTGCCACTATTGAAGGCAAACGCAACACGCCAGATGCAAAATTATTTATTGGCAGCGGCAAAGCCGATGAGTTGAAACTGATGCTGGAAGCCAGTGAAACCAGCTTGGTGGCGTTTAATCACGACATAAGCCCGTCGCAACAGCGTAATTTAGAGCGTTTTTTGCAAGCCAAAGTGTTGGATAGAACGGGTTTAATCCTCGATATTTTTGCACAACGTGCAAAAAGCCATGAAGGTAAGCTGCAAGTTGAACTGGCACAGCAAGAGCATTTATCCACGCGCTTAGTACGCGGCTGGACGCACTTAGAGCGACAAAAAGGCGGCATTGGCGTGCGTGGCGGCCCAGGCGAGAAGCAATTAGAGCTTGATAAGCGAATGATAGGCGTGCGGGTAAAACAACTGCGCGAAAAACTGGCCAAACTTAAGCAGCAACGTAGCATGCAGCGCAAATCGCGCAAACGCTCAAACACCATGACGGTATCCTTGGTTGGCTACACCAACGCAGGAAAATCTACCTTGTTTAATCGATTGACCCAGTCTGGCGTGTATGCGGCCGATCAACTTTTTGCAACGCTAGATACCACATCGCGCAAAATGTATTTGGGCGATGAGCAATCGGATTGCGATGAACATGGCCAGTATTTAGGCCATTCTGAGGTGGTAATATCTGATACCGTTGGTTTTATTAAACACTTGCCGACCACCTTAATTGAAGCGTTTGGTGCGACATTAGAAGAGGCTACGCAAGCTGATTTATTGTTGCATGTAGTAGATATGGTGAGTACAAATCGTGAGGCACAAGTTGCGCAAGTGAATAAAGTGCT
>JAYVRE010000280.1:0-4370 GCA_043776535.1 Methylotenera sp.
TGGAGCGTGAATATTGGGGAATTTCGTTTGCAAAGCGTTAATTACCAAGGCTGCGTCATCCATCGAAAGCGTGGTTTGTGTCACAAAAGCAAGTTTTTCCGCATCTTTTACGTTTAATTTTTTAACATCTTCGGGTGTTTCCACCAGATACATGCCTTCTTTAGATTGCCCCATCGTTCCTTCAACCTCAGGGTGACCTTTGTGGCCTATCATCACAATCTCCATGCCAGCTTTACGCATTTTGGCCACTTCGATATGCACTTTGGTGACTAGAGGACAAGTTGCGTCAAAGGCAGTTAAACCGCGGATTTCCGCCTCCATACGCACTGCTTTTGAAACACCATGTGCGCTGAAAATCACCGTGCTGCCAGTGGGGATTTCATCGAGTTCATGCACAAAAATCGCGCCTTTGGTACGCAGTTCATCCACCACAAATTTATTGTGCACTACCTCGTTACGCACATAAATGGGTGCGCCAAATTTTTCTAAGGCTTGCTCTACAATAATAATGGCGCGATCTACTCCTGCGCAAAAACCGCGCGGGTTGGCTAACACTATATTGGCTGTTATTTCGGTTTTTTGGTTCATATTCAAACTGTTATCTTGTGTTTAAAATGGTCATGTGTTTATAAAGCGCTTGCAATTATTAAAGCTTAAATGCATCAGGTATAATCGCATCAATTTTCAATTAGCAAAATATATGAAAAATACCGCAACCTTACTCATTAGCTGCCCCGACGCACGCGGCATTGTGGCGGCAATTGCTGAATTTTTATATCAGCACAATGCCAATATTTTACACGCAGACCAGCATCAAGATGCAGAAAATAATCTGTTTTTAATGCGTGTAGAGTGGGATATAGCAGGTTTTAATTTAGATGAAGCCAGCTTTGATGCGGCTTTTACGCCAATTGCCACTAAATTTAATATGGTTTGGCAATTAAAGCTGTCACAACATAAAACGCGTGTGGCGATTATGGTTTCGCAATATGACCATTGTTTGGCAGATTTGTTGCATCGTTTTAAAAGTGGCGAGCTGGTTTGCGAAATTCCGCTAATCATCAGCAACCACCGCGATACTGAGGCTTTGGCTAAGTTTTACGGCGTTGATTTTCACCATGTTGAGGTGAGCAAAGATAACAAGCCGCAGGCCGAGGCCGCACAATTTAAACTGTTTGATGAATATAAGATTGATTTAATCGTGCTGGCACGCTACATGCAGATTTTGTCGCCCAATTTTGTCGCGCGTTATCCACAACGCATTATTAATATTCACCACTCGTTTTTACCCGCCTTTGTTGGCGCAAAGCCTTATCATCGCGCCTTTGAACGCGGCGTGAAGCTTATCGGTGCAACCAGCCATTACGTGACAGAAGAATTAGATGAAGGCCCGATTATTGAGCAGAATATTGATAGAATTTCGCATCGAGACCAAGTGGAAGATTTGATTCAAAAAGGTCGTGATTTGGAGCGCTCGGTGTTAGCTAAAGCCGTGCGCTGGCATATTGAAAACCGTATTTTGTTGTATGCGAATAAAACGGTGATTTTTGATTAGCTTATAACCATTAAAAAATCATGGCAGCTGCCTCGATTTTTTAATTAAAATTGCTTATTCTTCAGCGGGTGCATCAATAGCGGGTGGCGCTGGCTCATCCGCTGGTGCAATTTCTGGAAGTGACTCATCGGCAAACACAACAGTCACATTTAAGGCTGCAAGAGTTGCAATATAGCAAATAAACGTTTCATTTCTACCCTAAGATAATTTTAAATAAATAAAAAAACAACGCGGAAATGCTAATTTACACGCACTTCTTAAGGCGTGCTATATAAACAATTAAGTTAAGTCTAAACATTTTTCTAGCGCAAATAAATCAGCAATTTTTTCGCGCTGGCGAATGACATAAGCCTTGTCACCATCCACCATAATTTCTGCCGCACGGCCGCGTGTATTATAGTTGCTGGACATGCTCATACCATACGCGCCTGCGGATTTTATGGCGAGTAAATCACCTTCTTGTAAGTTTAATTTTCTATCGTGACCCAAAAAATCGCCCGTCTCACACACAGGGCCTACAACCTCGTATGTGCTCAATTCGCCTGCGCGCGGCTTTAGCGCGACGATGTCATGATACGCATTATACAAAGCGGGGCGCATCAGGTCGTTCATGGCGGCATCCACAATGGCGAAGTTTTTGGCCTCGCCCATTTTTAAATACTCAACTTTAGTCAGCAACACGCCTGCATTGCCCACCAATGCTCGACCTGGCTCAAATAGCAGTTTTACATTGCGGTTTGTAAGTTTAGCCAAAATCGCTTTGGCGTAAGTTGTAAATTCGGGCGGCGTTTCGTCCGCATAAGTAATACCAATGCCGCCACCGACGTCGATGTGGGTAATATGAATGCCTTTGGCCTCAAGCGCATCTACCAAGCCTAAAATTAAATCCAGCGCCTCAATAAATGGCGCTAATTCGGTAATTTGCGAGCCGATATGACAATCTACGCCATGCACGGCGATATTGGGCATGGCGGCGGCTTGCTCATAAACGCCAATCGCCTCGTCAAACGCCACGCCAAATTTGTTATTTTTTAAACCAGTGGAGATATAGGGGTGGGTTTTGGCGTCCACGTTGGGGTTTACGCGTAAAGACACAGGCGCGATTTTATCCAGGCTTTTTGCTACCTCGTTTAAGCGTTTTAACTCGCTTACTGATTCCACATTAAAGCAAAAAATACCCGCGTTTATAGCCGCGCGCATTTCATCGGCAGTTTTACCCACGCCTGAGAACACAATCTTTTTCGCGTCACCACCAGCAGCCAGTACCCGCGCTAACTCGCCGCCAGAAACAATATCAAAGCCCGCACCCAGCTTGGCAAATAAATTCAAAATCGCAATATTGGGGTTGGCTTTTACCGCAAAACAAATGAGATGATTAGTGCCAACTAAGCCCGCCTTAAAATCATTAAAAGCCTGCGTCAGCGCTGCTTTAGAGTACACATAGCAAGGCGTATTAAAGTCATCTGCTATTTGACAAAGTGCAATATTTTCGGCGTGCAAATCGCCATTTTTTAAAGTAAATGCGTTCACTGTAATGATTATTCTTTAGTTGGCTGGTTGAGATGCTGGTGTTTCAGGAACGGCTTGTGGCGCAGGCTGAGTGGCTTCTTGCGGGTAGCGCTGCTCAGGTATATAGAGCGGGCCTTTAGTGCCGCAGCCAGCTAAAGCACTAAAGGCCAAGCATATCATTACAATGCTTATGTTTGGTTTAGTATTAGACTTAAAAATTAATTTTGGCATTACAATCTCGCAATAAAACTTTAGATGAGCTATTTTATCATTGAACAGCGCAGATAGCGGAACGATGATTGCGCTAAAGTTTGCCATGTTTTGCCGCTTATTCTGCAAAATTATCCGAATATCGGATACTACTAGACATATCAGTAAAGGTTTTGGCATGATGCAATCAACTGAAAAAGGAAGTGCAGAATGGTTACATTAAAAGCAGCACAAAAAGGTTTTACATTAATCGAGCTAATGATTGTGGTGGCCATTATTGGCATATTGGCAGCCATTGCCATGCCAAACTATACGGAATATGTTAAAAAAGGAAACCGTAGGGCAGCGCAATCGCAAATGATGGATATTGCAAATCGGGAGCAACAATTTCTGCTGGCTGATCGTGCCTATGCAAATAAAACTGCACTCGTAGCAAGCGGTTATGCGTTACCAAGTGAGGTGAGTGCTAAGTACGGTTATGATATTGCTGTGGACAATGGTGCAACACCGCCCAGTTTCACTATCACTTTTACTGCAACTGGTTCTCAAGTAAGTGATGGAAATTTAACGCTTAATAATGCTGGCGTAAAAACCCCAGCACCTAAATGGTAACAACCATGCTCATCACATCCACTCTACACGCGCAGCGCGGCAGCACCATGCTTGAAGTGTTGATTACTATTGTTATTTTGGCAGTGGGTCTATTAGGTTTGGCGGGGCTACAGTCACGCTTGCAAGTTTCAGAAATGGAGGCTTATCAGCGTGCGCAAGCATTAATATTATTAAATGACATGGCAAATCGCATCACTACCAATCGCAATGTAGCAGCGACTTATGTCACAAATGCCGTCGGGGCGGGTATGACTTGCCCAACTAGCACAGCCACTCAAAAAGCTAGAGATGCCATGGAATGGTGTAACGCTTTGCAAGGCGCGGCTGAAACCACTGCAGCGGGTAATGTGGTAGGCGCAATGATAGGTGGTCGTGGTTGTGTAGAGAGTGTTGGTGCTAATAAATATATGATTACGGTTGCTTGGCAGGGTGCTGTTGCATTATCTGCACCGCCAGCTGAGGTCAGTTGCGGTGCAAATTTATA
>JAYVRE010000281.1:0-4363 GCA_043776535.1 Methylotenera sp.
GCGACGATTATCACGCCAGGCTTGGATATTAAAGGCAATTTCTCGGATAAATTCGGCATTCCTGCCGCAATCGTCACCAAATACTTGGCTGAGCACGGCGTCATTGTCGAAAAAACTGGCCTGTATTCGTTCTTTATCATGTTCACCATCGGCATCACCAAAGGCCGCTGGAACACGATGGTAGCCGCGTTGCAACAGTTTAAAGATGACTACGACAAGAACCAACCGCTGTGGAAAGTGCTGCCAGAATTTGTGCTGAAACAGCCGCGCTACGAAAAAGTGGGCTTGCGTGATTTATGCGAGAAAATTCATGCCGTTTACAAAGCCAATGACGTGGCAAAGCTCACCACAGAGATGTATTTATCAGACATGATTCCCGCCATGAAACCGACGGATGCGTTTGCTAAAATGGCGCATCGCAAAATGGATCGCGTGCCGATAGATGAGCTGGAAGGTCGCGTCACGGCGGTGCTGCTAACGCCCTACCCGCCTGGTATTCCGCTATTAATCCCAGGTGAAAAGTTTAACAAAGTGATTGTGAATTACCTGAAATTTGCCCGTGAATTTAACGAGAAATTCCCAGGTTTTGAGACTGATAATCATGGTTTAGTAAAAGAAATTGTGGATGGGAAAGCTGTTTATTACGTGGATTGTGTAGAAAAGTGATTATTTTTTAATATAAATCAAATCACTATATTCAAGACCACTCGCAGCAAGGTAGTCTTTTTTTTCGCTTAAGTTCCAAAGACTTAAATCGATCTCAGAAAAAAACGCATCACCTGCAAACTCAGCGTGCACCTTTGTGATGTAAAGCTTGGTGGCATGTTTTAAGCCATCTTCATACAACTCCGCGCCGCCAATTACAAATGGCTCAACATCGCCAGAAGACAATACCAGAGCGGCTTGCAGGCTATGCGCAATCAACGCGCCTTCTACTTTAAAATCTTTATTGCGCGTCACAATAATGGTTGTTCGGCCTGGCAGCAAGCGCCCAAGCGATTGGTAGGTCTTACGCCCCATAATAATGTGATGCCCCATGGTAAGCGCGCGAAAGCGCTTTAAATCCTCTGGCAGATGCCATGGCAGGGCGTTGTTATGGCCTATTACACGGTAATTGGCGTGGGCGACGATGAGTGAAAGTGCGGTCATAGGTGTATTATAAAGTTTTGGCTAATTTAATTGGAAATGTTTTTCAAAAATAGGTAGTGTATTCAAACTTGCAAATTAATTATCCAAAATCGTTTTAAAAGCTGGGGCTGATTGGCTTTGCGCTAGCCATATTACCTTTACTAACGGCGTTTTTTAGCGCCAATGGAAAATAGGAGATAGACCACTATTCATTATGAAACTCCAATATGTTGAGTATAAAAAACGTGGTCTCTACCCTATTTTTAGTTGCGCTCGTGACCTGGCTGCGAATGTATTTGGACATGGTGAGATTTAAGCAGATTTGGTGTGCAAATTAAATCATTTTGCACACCCTACATTCGCTAATATTTAAATATGACTAGGCTTAACAACCGTTACTCGTGACCAATTTGATAAACCTCGTAACTCACCTCAACAATTTTACCCGTTGTCGCATCCACTTCTACTTTAATTTCTTCACCGTCAGCTTCTTCAATATCAAACTCATATGATGCTTTGCCATCTGGCTCTAATTCAAATTCAGTCTCAACAACTTTACCAGGATGAGCTGCTAAAGCGATGGCTTTTGCATCCGCCTCTGATACTTTAGCTAATGCCTTAAATTTTGGGTCATCCGCTTTCACTTCTTGCTCAATTTCGGTAATTTTGCCAGTTTTAACGCTGCATTCGATATCCCATGCAGCGCCATCAGCAGACTCAATGTCGAATTCATACATCGGCTTTTTATCTTCTGTCTTCATTTCTAACTTAACAATTTTGCCTTCATGTGCAGCTAAAGCTGCTTTCACGCATTTTCCCAAGCTGTCAGCTTTGTGTGGCTTAATGTTTTCGTGACCAGCCATTGCTGTTGATGTAAATGCTACAGCCAATACTGCAGCGCCTAATGTTAAATGTAATTTCATGGTAAATCTCCTAAATGAATAAGTATGAGTAAATGAAGCAAAAATATAAAACAAGTATCTCCCCCACACAGTTTAGGGCAGCTGCAAAAAAAATCAATAAGTGTTTGAATGTTTTAACATTTTTGGCTATAAATAGCCAGCGACGCGGCTACAAACAACCATAAATCAACTTAAACGGCAACCAGGCCTTTAATGGCGGGGTGTGGGTCATAGTTTTCTAAGGTAAAATCTTCAAACTTAAAGCTGAAAATATCAGTCACGCTGGGGTTGATTTGCATTTGCGGCAATGGGCGCAGTTCGCGTGTAAGCTGCTCCTGTACTTGATCCATGTGATTGCTGTAAATATGCGCATCGCCTAAAGTATGCACAAAATCGCCCAATTTAAGGTTGCACACTTGCGCCACCATCATGGTTAAGAGCGCGTAGGAGGCGATGTTAAACGGCACGCCCAGGAAGATGTCGGCGCTGCGCTGATAAAGCTGGCAGCTCAATCTTCCATCAGCCACATAAAATTGAAAAAACGCATGGCAAGGCGGTAATTTCATTTGATCAATATCGGCAACGTTCCAAGCCGAAACAATCAAACGTCTCGAATCAGGATTATTCTTAATCGCATTCACCACTTGGGTGATTTGATCGATATGCGTGCCATCTGGCTTTGGCCAATTACGCCACTGGTAGCCATATACAGGGCCAAGATTGCCATTTTCATCCGCCCATTCATCCCAAATACGCACGCCGTTTTCTTTTAGGTATGCAATATTAGTGCTGCCCTGCAAAAACCATAATAGCTCGTGAATAACTGATTTTAAATGCACTTTTTTGGTGGTAAGTAGCGGAAAACCATCCGCCAAATTAAAGCGCATCTGATAACCGAAAACTGACAATGTACCCGTGCCAGTGCGATCGTGTTTTTTGTTGCCGTGTGCAAGCACATGGCGCAGTAGGTCGGCATATTGTTTCATAAATTAAGTCTAATTTCCCATTCGTCATACCGACGAAAGTCGGTATCTAGTGACTTTGCAGTACATGCGTGAAAGCCACTGGATTCCGTGTCAAGCACGGAATGACGGCCTAGGTATGTTTTACAATAAAATCTTTAATCGCGTTGTTACTCGCATCCATTAAGCTGAATTTTTGCGGCAAATCTTCAATGCCGCGTAACGAATCTGGTCGCGGCGGTATTGTGCCTAGCGCTTCTACCAAAGCATCTTCAAACTTGGCTGGTAGTGCGGTTTCTAGCACTAGCATGGGCGTGTTTAAATCCCTTAGCTCAAGCGCAACTTTTAAGCCATCTGCGGTGTGCGTATCAATCACCACGCCATATTTTTTATTTGTTTCACGAATAGTGTTCATTCGAGCAGCGTGATTGCTACTGCCAGATACGAAACCAAATTCACGCACTTTTGGCATCAAATCTTTAATATCAAAAGCACCGCCTTTATCCACGCTAGACCATAATTCGCGCACTTTCGCGCCATCTTTGCCCACCAAATCGAACACAAAACGCTCAAAATTTGAGGCTTTACTAATATCCATTGATGGGCTTGACGTGTGGTACGTATTGGCCGAGCCACGCGGTCTATAAATGCCAGTTTTAAAGAATTCATCCAACACATCATTTTCATTCGTCGCAACCACCAGCTTATCAATCGGCAAGCCCATCATACGTGCGATGTGACCAGCGCATACATTGCCAAAATTGCCGCTTGGCACTGTAAAATCCACCTTCTGCGCGTTGTTTGAAGTGACTGCAAAATAACCTTTAAAGTAGTAAACCACTTGCGCAACGATGCGTCCCCAGTTAATAGAATTCACTGCGCCAATTTTGTATTTCGCCTTAAAAGCCGCGTCGTTGCTCACTGCTTTTACCATGTCTTGACAATCGTCAAACACGCCTTTAACCGCAATATTAAAGATATTATCATCTTGCAAACTGAACATCTGCGCGGTTTGAAAGCGGCTCATTTTTTTGAGTGGGCTTAGCATAAACACACGCACGCCTTGCTTGCCGCGCATGGCGTATTCAGCCGCGCTACCTGTGTCGCCCGAAGTTGCGCCTAAAATATTGGTGATTTCACCTTTTTTGGCCAACACATATTCAAACAAATTGCCCAGCAACTGCATCGCCATGTCTTTAAACGCCAGTGTTGGCCCGTTAGAGAGGCTTAATAAGTACAAGTTATCTTCTAGCTTTAAAATCGGTGCGATGTCATCTGCGCTTTGCCCTGCGCGCACAAAACCATAAACATCGGCGCGGTAGGTTTTATCGATAATCGCCTTCAAATCAGCGGCTGGAATATCATCAGGAC
>JAYVRE010000282.1:0-4362 GCA_043776535.1 Methylotenera sp.
TCGTCAGAATTGGTCGAATAGTAATTATCAAACTCAACCAAAAACTCTTTAAAATCTGCGCTATGCTCCTTATGCACCGCGTCAATCAAGGCTTCTGGCGTAACACCCTCTTTCTCCGCGCGCAGCATAATTGGCGTGCCATGCGTGTCATCCGCGCACACATAATGCACGGTATGCCCCTGCATTTTTTGAAAACGCACCCAAATATCGGTTTGAATATATTCCACTAAATGCCCTAGATGAATGCTGCCGTTGGCATAAGGTAAAGCGGATGTAACGAGGATTTTGCGAGGTGAGGTTGAAACTGACATAAGGTAAATGAACCAATTTTCTAAAAAACCTATTTTAACAAAGACGGTCACCAACACATACGTTAAAATAGCTTTTTATTCAGTATTCACAGAAAACATCATGGCAATTGCAGATTTAGACATTCAAAACGCATTAAAAACCCTGATTGACCCGCATACGGGCAAAGATTTCATCACCAGCAAATCAGCCAAAAACATTCAAATTACTGGCAACCACGTCAGCGTGGATATTGTGTTGGGCTACCCCGCCAAAAGCGTGATGAATGATGTGAAAAGCTTGGTTGAAACGCATCTAAAAGCGCTTGAAGGCGTTGAGAATGTAAACGTGAGTATCGGCAGCCGTATCGTCGCACACAAGGCGCAGCAAGGCGTAACGCTGTTGCCGAATGTGAAAAATATTATCGCAGTGGCTTCGGGCAAAGGCGGCGTGGGTAAATCGACGACTTCGGTCAATTTGGCACTGGCATTGGCGGCAGAAGGCGCAACCGTGGGTTTGTTAGACGCCGATATTTACGGCCCAAGCCAACCGCAAATGTTGGGAATTTCAGGCCGCCCAGAGAGCAGCGACGGAAAAAGTATGGATCCGATGCTGGCACACGGCATTCAAGCCATGAGCATAGGCTTTTTGGTGGATGTGGACACGCCGATGGTATGGCGCGGCCCAATGGTGACGGGCGCGTTAGAGCAACTGCTGCGCGAAACGCGCTGGGATAATTTGGATTATTTAATCATAGACTTACCGCCTGGCACGGGTGATATTCAACTTACCCTAGCGCAGAAAATCCCCGTCACAGGCGCAATTATTGTCACCACGCCACAAGACATCGCCCTGCTAGATGCGCGTAAAGGCTTGAAAATGTTCGAGAAAGTTGGCATTCCTATTCTAGGCATTGTAGAGAACATGAGCACGCACATTTGCAGCAACTGTGGCCATGAAGAACACATATTCGGCGCGGGCGGCGGGCAAAAAATGTGTGATGATTATAAAGTGGATTTGCTCGGCAGCCTGCCGCTAGACATCAGTATCCGCGTACAAACTGACAGCGGAAAACCCACCGTGATTGCCGAACCTGATTCTAAAATAGCCAATATTTACAAAGCCATAGCCCGCAAAGCAGCGATTAAAATCGCCAATGCTAGTTTGGATCACAGCGGGAAGTTTCCTAATATTGTGATACAAAATACTTAAAGCCATGTTAATTGTCTCTGCACCGTATAATCTAAATGACCCTAATGATCCAGACTGGACAATTCAACCGAGAAATTTTAAAAAATCATTCTCATCAAAAATGAAAAAA
The DNA here is from genome assembly GCA_043776535.1 of Methylotenera sp. Taxonomy (GTDB): domain Bacteria; phylum Pseudomonadota; class Gammaproteobacteria; order Burkholderiales; family Methylophilaceae; genus Methylotenera_A. Next base: position 1,610 of record JAYVRE010000282.1, read on the forward strand.
ACTCCTTATGGAGAAGTTGTTTATTCATTACAGCAAACCAACCATGGACTAGGTGCAGATTGGCCGACCGTAACTGTTAGTATTTTCTCAATAGCTGGCTTCCTTTTATTTGCCATTCCAGAAGGCCACAAAAAAATTAGAGAATCTGTTGAAGAATGGGAGAAAATCAAAACTGAACTTGAAAAACTGACTTACTGGATATTCAAACGAAAAACTATTATTCAGCATCCAAAAGAACTTTTATATCTTGATGCTTTAACTCAAGTCCTCAAGAGCGTACCTAGCGACTCTGATGTTATATTCCTAAATATGATGGAAATCCCTTTATCAAAAGAACATACTTCAGGTTTTAACTACTACAAACAATATTTATTTAGTTTTTCAATTGATACTAAAATTCATCAAATCGCCATTGACTCAAATAGAGATCTTTTGTGGAAGAACATCCTCTAGCTAAGCCTCTATTATTTTCCCTTGCCGCGCCTTGGGCTTGAGCGGCAGATGGTAGGCGGCTAGGACTGTTTGAACGAAGTGAGTTCCGCAGCCGCCCCAGATGCGGCGCTAAGACCGAAGGAAGTAAGCGGCAGCGGAGTAGCCATTTCTTTCCCCTATTTCTTTTGGCTAAGCAAAAGAAATAGGGTCGCAAGTCGCGCGAGAGCGACGGTTTTGAAGCTCAAACATTTTACCCTCACCCTAACCCTCTCCCTTAAAGGGCGAGGGAATGCTTTTTTGTTTAGCTGGATTCCCGCCTTCGCGGGAATGACGGCCTAGTTGAGTTCTACCTCAAAACAATACACATCCACGCCATTTTTCGGCGTAATTAATGCCGCAGGAATCGCCACCCCGCTACGCCAATGATCTACCGCCTCTTGCTTGCCTTGGCCTGTCACCAAAAACATGGCTGCGTTGGTATTGTTTAAACGATTTTGGCTCATGGTCACCCGTTCAGTAGGTGGCTTGGGTGAGTTAAATACTGGTACAGCATCTGCGCTGTTATCTACCACATGGCCTGGAAACAAGCTTGCGGTATGGCCATCTTCACCCAGCCCAAACAGCACTAAATCAAACGTAGGCACATTGGATAAAGTTTTTGCATAGGCTTTTGCGCCTTCCACTGGCCCAAGTTCAGACGGAATGGCGTGAATTTGGCTTTTTGGAATAGCCACGTGACTTAACCACACTTGATCTACCATTAAGCTATTACGCTCTTCATCATCTACTGGTAAGCAGCGGTCGTCGTTAATATAAATATGCCATTTAGACCAATCAGTAGGCATATCACGCAACAAACGGTAAATGGCGCGTGGTGTGCTGCCACCTGCCAGCACAATCGAAAACGCACCTTTTTCATTAATTGCAGTAGTAGCATGGCGCATAATCACATCGCACACAATGTGGCGCAACGATTCAATACTATCGAACAAATTCCAGCGTATATTTTTTGAGTGCATAATCTTTAAAAAGTGAGAATAAATCAGTGAGAAAATTTTACGCGTATTTGACCCTATTTTACTCAAATTGTCATGCTTTTTATGTTTTAGTGGCATAACTATTTTGCGTAAACCCGCCCATGCATTATTATAACGGGTTACGCAAAAGGATAGAAATATGCTGATTAAAGATAACGAAATTGTAGATATTAATACCCCCACTGGCGACATGCGTGCGCATATTTTTCGCCCAGTCGCTCCTGGTAAATACCCTGCCATTTTAATGTATTCTGAGATTTTTCAAGTCACAGCACCAATCCGTCGCACCGCTGCCATGTTGGCTGGGCATGGTTTTATCGTCGCTTGCCCAGAAATTTATCATGAGTTTGAGCCACTGGGTACGGTGCTCGCTTACGACGAAGCAGGCACTGCACGTGGCAATGAACTTAAAATCACCAAAGACTTAACCGCGTATGACACTGACGCGCGCGCAGTGCTTGCCTATTTAAAATCGCGTGATGATTGCACGGGCAGATTGGGCGTGATGGGCATTTGCTTAGGCGGGCATTTGGCTTTTCGTGCCGCGATGAACCCAGAAGTGCTAGCAGCGGTGTGTTTTTACGCCACAGATATTCACAAAAAAGCGCTTGGTTTGGGCAAAAATGATAACTCACTGGAACGCGCTGGCGAAATTAAAGGCGAGCTGTTACATATTTGGGGCAAGCAAGATCCGCATGTGCCGCTAGAAGGTCGCAATATGATTAAAGCACGCTTAGATGAGGTAGGCACGCGCTACACTTGGCACGAGTTTAATGCCCAGCACGCGTTTATGCGCGACGAAGGTCATCGCTACGACCCAGAATTGGCATTACAAAGCTGGAACCTGCTACTAGCGTTATTTCACCGTCGTCTAGGTTATGGCGATTTGGATATATTGACAGAGGGTACGGCTGCGTAAAGTCGGCATTAAGCTACCGTCACTAAAATAAATACTTATTCATTCCCCCTAAAAAAAAGGGAAAATAATCCTTAGTGGCAGATAATCGTGTAAAAACATATGCTCTGAGAGCCTCATGAATATTGGCTCCCAGAGCATCTTAAAAAGTAATTTAAAAAAGTAATTAAAAGGTAATAAATGACCACAAAAATAGACCCATGTACCCTCGTGCTATTTGGCGCCAGCGGCAATTTAGCCCGTGTTAAACTATTTCCAGGTTTATTTCGGCTAGACTGCATCGGCCGCTTGCCTGCGGAGCTAAAAATCTTAGCGGTTGGCCGCCAATTGGTCGATTTAGACGCATGGCGCGCCGATATTAAAACCAT
>JAYVRE010000283.1:0-4335 GCA_043776535.1 Methylotenera sp.
AAAGCTTGGCTGGTGAGTGCATACCAGCTTTTGCCCGTTTTTTCACATTTGGTATTGCGTAATTCTTCTGTAAATATTGCATCAGCGCGGCGCAATAAATCGGCAAACTCGGTTTTGACTTCGCCCAAAATACGCACGCCTAAACCTGGCCCTGGGAAGGGGTGGCGATACACCATATCAGCTGGAAGACCAAGCGCTACGCCGAGTTCGCGCACTTCGTCTTTGAATAAATCGCGCAGCGGTTCGAGTAATTTTAGGCCTAATTTTTCTGGCAAGCCGCCTACATTATGATGGCTTTTAATGGTGACGGCTTTTTTGCTTTTTGCTCCACCAGATTCAATCACATCGGGGTAAATGGTGCCTTGCGCTAACCATTTTGCGCCTTTATGCCCGCCCGTGCCAGCTTTTAGTTTGGCGGCTTCGGCTTTAAAAACTTCTACAAATTCACGACCAATAATTTTGCGTTTGGCTTCGGGTTCACTCACACCTACCAAATGCCTCATAAATTGCGCGGCAGCATCGACGCGAATGACGTTAACGTGCAAACGCCCGGCAAACATATCCATCACCATATCGCCTTCATTTAGACGCAGCAGGCCGTGGTCAACGAATACACAGGTGAGCTGATCGCCAATGGCGCGATGAATCAATGCCGCTGCAACGCTAGAATCCACGCCGCCAGATAAGCCTAATATCACTTCTTCATCACCAACTTGTGCTTTAATTTTCGCTACGGCTTCGGTAATGTAATCACCCATAATCCAGTCAGGTTTTGCGCCACAAATGTCTAATACAAAGCGCTCCAACATGGCTTGGCCAAGTTTAGTGTGCGTGACTTCTGGGTGAAATTGCAAGCCGTAAAACTTGCGTTGTTCATCCGCAAAAGCAGCGATAGGCGTGGTGTCATTGCTGGCGATGACTTTAAAATTGGGTGGTAACTCGGTCACTTTATCGCCGTGGCTCATCCACACGTCAATCAGGCCGTGACCTTCAGTATTGGTGCGGTCTTGAATATCTTTAAACAGCGCAGAATGGCCGCGCGCGCGAATTTCAGCGTAACCGAATTCACGCTTAGTACCTGCTTCAACCTTGCCGCCCAGCTGTTGCGCCATGGTTTGCATACCGTAACAAATGCCTAAAACTGGCACGCCTAGCACAAATACCGCTTGTGGTGCTTTGTCAGTGTCTTCCTCATATGCGCTGGCATGGCTGCCAGAAAGAATAACGCCATCTGCACCAAAGTTGCGCACGAATTCATCCGTTACATCACAAGGGTGAATCTCGCAATACACATGCGCCTCGCGCACGCGTCTTGCTATCAGCTGGGTCACTTGAGAGCCAAAGTCTAAGATTAGTATTTTTGAATGCATCATTTTTTAGCCATAGAGTCCACAGAGAACACAGAGTCAGAGCTTTGATTTTCTCTGTGTTCTCTGTGCCCTCTGTGGCTAGAGTTGAAGTTTACAGCAGTTAATCAATCCGATAATTCGGCGCTTCTTTGGTAATTTGTACATCATGCACATGACTTTCACGCATACCCGCGCTGGTTATTTGCACAAACTCTGCCTTCTCACGCATTTGCGAAATATTGCTTGCGCCCACATAGCCCATCGAGGCGCGTAAGCCGCCCATTAGCTGATGAATTACCGCTAGCACGCTGCCTTTGTAAGGCACACGGCCTTCGATGCCTTCGGGCACTAATTTATCAGCATTACCGTTATTGTCTTGAAAATATCTGTCGCTAGAACCTTGCTGCATCGCGCCGATAGAGCCCATGCCGCGGTATGATTTGTATGAGCGGCCTTGGTAAAGCTCTACTTCACCTGGTGCTTCCTCCGTGCCAGCAAACATACCGCCTAGCATCACACTGTAGGCACCTGCGGCGATAGCTTTGGAGATGTCACCAGAAAAGCGAATGCCTCCATCTGCAATAAACGGCACGCCTGAATCGCGTAGGGCGGCTTCTACATTGCTAATGGCTGAAATTTGCGGCACGCCAACGCCAGCGACGATGCGCGTGGTACAAATAGAACCTGGGCCAATGCCCACTTTCACGCCGTCAGCACCCGCATCCACTAAGGCTTTGGCGGCATCTGCGGTGGCAATATTGCCGCCGATGACTTCAATTTTTGGAAAATGTTTTTTCACCCAAGTCACACGATCTAACACGCCTTGCGAGTGGCCGTGCGCGGTATCCACCACAATCACATCGACGCCTGCCGCCGCCAGTGCAGCAACGCGCTCTTCGGTATCTGCGCCAACACCAACAGCCGCACCCACTCTTAATCTGCCTTTGTTATCCTTGCAAGCAAGCGGGTGATCGTGCGATTTTTGAATGTCTTTAACAGTGATTAAGCCTTTTAGCACATCATGCCCATCAATCACCAAAACGCGCTCTAAGCGATGTTGATGCAGCAAACGAATCGCTTCCTCACGCGTTGCGCCTTCGCGCACGGTAATTAGCCTAGCGCGCGGCGTCATAATGTTGCTAATGGCTTGGTCTAAATTGGTTTCAAAACGTAAATCACGATTGGTGACAATGCCGACAATTTTGTTGCCATCCACCACAGGCAAACCAGAAATTTTGTGTTTTTGCGTCAGCGCCAACACATCGCGCACCGTCATGTGTGGGGCAATGGTCACAGGGTCGTTCACCACGCCAGATTCAAAGCGTTTTACGCGTGATACATGCGCGGCTTGCTCAGCCGCGGTCATGTTTTTGTGGATAATGCCAAGACCGCCTTCTTGCGCCAACGCTATCGCTAACGGCGCCTCGGTGACAGTATCCATGGCGGCAGAAACCAGCGGGATATTGAGTTTGATATTACGGGTGAGTTGCGTGCTTAAATTAACTTCGCGCGGCATGACTATCGAGTGTGCGGGCACTAATAAAACATCGTCAAAAGTGAGAGCTTGTTGCAGCAAACGCATGAGTAATCCTTATCAGCAAAACAAGATTATACAGATTTGCGATATATATTAAAAGTTACAAGTATAAAAAGTTTTATATTCCCCTTTATAAAATTCAATTTCGCTGTGGGATCAAGGCGCTGCTGCCTATCTATATGCACCTAGTTAGGAAATTTATTCTGGCTTTAGGCCGCTGACAATTACTCAACAAAAATATGCAGCATTGTTTAATCCATACCAATTAAAATCTTATAAGTGAATGCTTAATATTTGGGGTGAGACTTATTATTTTGTAATACACTGATTTTAAGTATATTTTTTCGGCTGTTGTTTTTGTCAAAATAAATTAATTTCTAAATTATAGTTATACTATTCAAAACTCAAACGATATAATTAATATGCGCGTTTTATTTTTACACCAAAACTTTCCTGGCCAATTTCCGCGCATTGCTTCGCATTTAGCGGGTTTGCCTAGCAACCAAGTGCTGTCTATCTCGCAGCAGCAGTCTAAAGGCTTACAGGGTGTGACGAATATTATTTATAAGCCAGCTAGGCGGATTACCAAAAACATTCATCACTATATTGCTGGGCTAGAATCTGCGGTACTTAACGGTCAAGCGACTGCAAAAGTGATGGAAGCGCTGAAGCAAAAGGGGTTTACTCCCGACGCGGTGATAGGGCACGCAGGTTGGGGAGAAACTTTGTATGTGAAAGATGTTTTTCCTAAAACCAAACTAATCAACTACTTTGAATTTTTTATCATGCGACAGGTGCAGATACAAATTTTGACCCTGAGTATCCGAACACAGTAGATGATTATTTGCGTATTCGCACCAAAAACAGTATTAACTTGCTGAGCCTGCACGCCAGCGATGCAGGCATTAGCCCGACACAATGGCAAAAAAGCCTGTATCCAAGCGAGTTTCAACCAAAAATATCGGTGATTCACGAAGGCGTTAATACGGAGCTTGCCAAACCGAACCCCAATGCAGAGTTGACATTGCCGAGTGGACTAAAATTAAGCAAAAAAATAAAGTGGTGACTTTTGTGGCTAGAAACCTTGAACCGTATCGAGGATTTCATCAGTTTATGCGCGCGCTTGAAGAGATTTGTCAACGTCAGCCTGATTGTCACGTTTTAATTGTGGGTGGTGATGAGATTAGCTATGGCATAAAGCCCGATGGCGCGTTAAATTATCGAGAAAAGCTATTGCAAGAAGTGAGTTTTGATAAAAGTCGCGTACATTTTTTAGGTAGATTGCCCTATGCGGATTTTTTGACTATGCTGCAAATATCGTCCGCACATGTGTATCTAACTGTGCCATTTGTGCTATCTTGGTCTATGCTAGAGGCGATGGCGACGGAGTGTGTGGTCATAGGCTCAGACACCGCGCCCGTAAGCGAGGTGATTGATGGCGAAAATGGC
>JAYVRE010000284.1:0-4327 GCA_043776535.1 Methylotenera sp.
GCGTGGCCACGTAATTCAATATCTTTTTGGCGGAACTTTAATTTTTCGCCCGCCGCCACAAAAATTTGCTGCTGTACAAGGTCTAGCCCAGTAATCATCTCGGTAACCGTATGCTCAACCTGCAAACGCGTGTTCATTTCAATGAAATAAAATTCGCCATTTTCATACAAAAACTCAAATGTGCCAGCGCCGCGATATTTAATTTTTCGACAAGCTTCGGCGCAACGCTCACCAATTTTGTCACGAATTTTGGGGTTTAATAATGGCGAAGGCGCTTCTTCAATAATTTTTTGATGACGGCGCTGCATGGAGCAATCACGATCGCCTAAAAACACGGCATTGCCATGTTGATCTGCCAAGATTTGTATCTCAATATGGCGTGGGTTTTCTAAAAACTTTTCCATATACACAACCGGGTTGCCAAAGGCCGCCTGCGCTTCGGCTTTGGTCATGGCAACTGCATTAACTAGCGCCGCCTCGGTATGTACCACACGCATACCACGCCCACCGCCGCCGCCAGCTGCCTTGATAATGACTGGATAGCCGACTTTTTTGGCGATTTTAATTATTTCAGCGGGGTCAGCTGGCAATGCGCCTTCAGAGCCAGGCACGCAAGGCACACCCGCTTTTCGCATCGCATCTTTGGCGGAGACCTTGTCGCCCATTAAGCGGATTGTTTCCGCTTTAGGCCCAATAAACACAAAGCCGCTTTGTTCAACACGCTCGGCAAAATCTGCATTTTCAGATAAAAATCCATAACCGGGGTGAATCGCTTGCGCGTCGGTGACCTCAGCCGCGCTAATCACAGCAGGAATATTCAAATAACTTAGATTAGATGGCGCAGGACCAATACAAACAGATTCATCGGCAAGTTTGACGTACTTTGCCTCTCTATCAGCCTCGGAATATACCGCTACTGTTCTGATGCCCAGCTCGCGACAGGCACGTTGCACACGTAAAGCAATCTCGCCACGGTTGGCAATGAGTATTTTTTCAAACATTCAATTAACCAATCACAAATAAAGGTTCGCCGTATTCAACGGGCTGACCATTTTCAACTAATATTTCTTTAATAGTGCCTGCAAAATCGCATTCAATTTCATTGAGCAGCTTCATGGCTTCGATAATGCATAGCGTATCGCCGACCGCGACTTTAGAGCCCACGTCAACAAAAGCGCCTGTCTCAGGCGAGGATGACCGATAAAAAGTGCCAACCATGGGGGATTTAACTACATGGCCATCAATTTCTGCAACGACAGGTGTTGCGGCAGTTGGCACTGGCGTGGCGTGTGACATCGCTTGCGGAGCCGCCATATAATGCGCTTGCGCTTGGTTAAACATGGCTTGGCTTGGCATCAAAGCGCGACTAATACGCACTTTTTCTTCGCCTTCGGTCAGCTCTAGCTCGGTGATGCCAGATTCTTCCACCAAATCGATCAATTTTTTAAGTTTACGTAAATCCATAATAACCCCTATTTCAACCTGTATATTTAGGTCATTTAATTATAATTAGAATAGTTAATCTTTTAGTAAATTTGTAGCGTAACGCAAGGCGGCATTGTAACCTTCCGCACCTAAGCCACTAATCACCCCCACAGCAATATCACTAAAGTAAGAGTGGTGTCTAAAACTTTCGCGGGCAAACACGTTAGATAAATGCACTTCAATAAAAGGAATTTTGACAGCAGAAATTGCGTCCCGAATTGAAATTGAAGTATGTGTAAATGCGGCTGGATTAATAATAATAAAATCGACTTTGTTGATAGCAAGCGATTGAATTTTAGCCACAATTTCAGCTTCGGCATTACTTTGATAAGCTTCTAAAGCAATATTGGCCAGTTTGGCTTGTGCTTGCAGACTATCGTTAATGCCCGCCAGCGTCACATTGCCATAGTGCTCAGGCTCACGAAGCCCTAGCAAATTAAGATTTGGGCCATGCAACACTAAAATTGATTTAGCGGCCATAACACAGCACTTTTGCCAATGCTATCAAAGGATTTTTATAGAACTTCATAAACGCGAGTTTGCCGAACTTCATGGATTTTGTCCAGCAAATTAGCAGAAATTAAGCGAAGTTATTAGAGTGGCTTCGCCTAAGTCATTGAATATAAAGCTAAACTATTTCTTTAAAATTTTTATTAGCGCTTCTTCTAATAAAGGTTTAGTAATGCGTCCAAAATAGGTTTCTGCTACGCTACCATCGGCTTTAATAATCACTGTGTAAGGTAGGGCGCTTTTGTCGTTGCCCAAGCCAGCGGCAAGCTCCATGCCTTGCACCTCAGCGGCAAATAATGGGTAACTCACTTTAGTTTCTTTTACAAAATCACTAATCGCCGCCACATCGTCAATCGCAACGCCTAACACGACCAAATTTTTATTTTTATATTCTTCATGCAAGCTTGAAAGTTCGGGCATTTCTTCGCGACAAGGCTCGCACCAAGTTGCCCAAAAATTAAGCACTATGGTTTTGCCTGCGTATTGTTTTAAGTGTTGTGGCTGGCCTTTTTCATTGGGGAAGGTGGTTGCAAATAATGGCGCTGTTGCTTGATTGCCGCCATGTTCACTATGAGTGCCTTGAAAGTAATAGCGAAAGCCAAAACCAATCGATGCGATTAACAAAAGACCAATTATTATACTGTTGAGTTTATTGGACATTATTATTGGTTCACTTTATATGGATTCACTTGATATTGATTCACTTGATTTAAAATTTGCGTAAAGTCTTCCGCATTTTTGTAGCCTATGACGCGCGTTGTAATTTCCACCCCAGTTTTGTCGAAAAAGATAATGCCTGGCGGGCCGAACAAATTAAAGCGTTTAAGCAGGGCTTGGTCGTCAGCGCTGTTTGCGGTTACATCGGCTTGTAATAAAACAGTGTTTATCAGCGCGGCTTTTACATTGCTGTCAGAAAAAGTCAGCTTTTCCATTTCCTTACAAGACGTACACCAATCGGCATAAAAATCTAGCATTACAGTTTTGCCACTGCCGTTTTTAACGCCATTGGCGATGGCTGCATCTAGTTCAGCAACGCTTTTAACACGCTGAAAAGGCAAGTGGGATGCGGCTTGTAGGCCAAATAAACTATTCACCGGTTGCGTGATTACATTAGGCAGCACAGGCCATACAATATAAGCTGCCACGGCCAGCATCACCACGCCAAACAGGTTGCGCACTACGGTCATCCAGCTGCCTGCTTTGGGCAACAGGCTACCTGCGGATGCGCCAATAAGCAACAAAGGTACGCCCATACCAATGGCCAGCGCGAATAAGCCCACGCCGCCCAGCAAAACATTATGCGTTTGACCAATGTAAATAAGCGCCCCAGCCAATGGCGCGGCCACGCATGGACTTACAATAAGCGCAGAAAGCACGCCCATGATAAACACGCCCAACCATTCGCCGCCTTTAAGTTTATTGCTGAAATTGAGAATTTTGTTTTCTACAACGGCGGGAAGCTTAAGCTCGTAAAATCCAAACATTGAGAAAGCCAGCATCACAAAAACTAATGCCGTAGCACTCAATATCCACGGGCTTTGCAGCGATTGACTAATTAAGCTACCCGACAAGCCTGCTGCAATACCAGCCAGTGTATAACTGAGCGCCATGCCCAGTACATACGCCACCGATAAGCCAAATGCATGTAATTTGGTAGGTGCAATTTGTTTGGCCTGACTACCCACAATGATGCTGGATAAAATCGGAATCATCGGCAACACGCAAGGCGTGAAAGAAAGTAGCAAGCCCGCCACGAAAAACCCGCCAATGACTAACCATAAATTACCCGATTTTAATGCAGAAGTCGTCTTGTCATCATCATTAATAATGCCGCCAGAAGCCGCGGTGTCATTAGCATTGGTGTTAGTGCCTGCCAAGCTAACATTAAAGGTTTTAGTTTGTGGCGCGTAGCATAAGCCTTTCTCACTACAGCCTTGGTATGTCGCCTGGATAATGGGGTTATTGGCTGAGTTAAGTTTAATATTAGCCACAAAATCATGGTGATACACCTCTTGCTTGCCAAAATTTGGGTCATCTTTAATCTCGCCAGTCGGCAACTCAATAGCATCAATTTTGCCAGTGGCCGCATCTTTTATCACAAACTTAGTGCGCTGTTTATAAAGATAATAACCAGGCACAATTTTAAAGTTTGCGCTTACATTATTCGCATCCAGCGCGACCAAATCAAGCTTAAAAGCTACGTCTGGGGGTAAAAATTCTTCTTCTTCTGCGCTATCGGTAAATAAATTTTTGCCAGTGTTGCTACTAGTTTCGCCTGCCTGCAACAATTGCACGCTGAACGTTGTCAATAAAGAGAATAGAATAAGGTTTA
>JAYVRE010000285.1:0-16891 GCA_043776535.1 Methylotenera sp.
GGCCTCGCAATTGCTCACGCTAGAAATTTCACGGTAAGTATTTTGCGCTGGCAGCCATACTTCTAAATCGTAAGTTTTAGCCGCGCCAAAACCCATATCACCCGTGCATAAACTCACAACGCGATACGGCAATTCCAACGCTTTCAAGATGTTTTCCGCGTGGCCGACCATCTCTTCCAACGCCTCATAACTTTTGCTAGGATGCACAATTTGCACCATTTCCACCTTATCAAACTGGTGCTGGCGTATCATGCCTTTGGTGTCTTTACCGTAACTGCCCGCCTCACTTCTAAAACACGGCGTATGCGCGGTGAGCTTGATTGGCAAGGCTTCCAGCGGGATAATTTCATCGCGTACGGTGTTGGTGAGGGTGACTTCAGAGGTTGGAATTAAATACCAATTCTCTTCAACAATCTTAATTTTAGAGTCATCTAAAATATTTCCTTCCGCATCAAAACCGTCCGCAAATATTTTTAATGCTGCTCTTTTTGAAATAGTACCTCCAAAACTAACTTGAAATAAATCCTCTTCAAATTTTGGTAGCTGTCCTGTTCCTTTAAGACTATCTTCATTGACAATATATGGCGTATAGCACTCTTCGTAACCATGTTTTTCAGTTTGCGTATCGAGCATAAACTGCGCCAAAGCGCGGTGCAACTTGGCAATTTGGCCGCGCATAAAGGTAAAACGCGCGCCCGATAATTTAATGCCTGTATCAAAATCCAAACCGAGTGGTGTACCAACGTCAGTATGATCTTTTACTGTAAAATCAAACTTACGTGACGCACCTGCTTTGCGTACTTCAACGTTATCCGCTTCTGATTTACCAGCAGGCACGCTATCGTGCGGAAAGTTAGGCACATTCAACATCAAGTCTTTGAGTTGCTCTTGAATCTGCGCTAAGCGCGATTCGCCTGCTTTTTGTTCTTTACCCAAGCCAGCCACTTCCGCCATGATTGCGTCGGTATTTTCACCCTTGCTTTTCGCAAACCCAATGCTCTTAGAAGCCGCATTGCGCTTGGCTTGCAGCGCTTCTGTATTGGTTTGAATAATTTTGCGTTCAGTTTCTAATTTGCTGAAAGCTGCCGCATCAAACGCAAAACCACGCACATTCAATCGCGCCACAACGCCATCTAAATCATTTCTTAATTGCTGAATATCTAACATCAAATCTTCCTATTATTTTGTCATTCCGACTTTAGTCGGAATGACATGTGTTTTACTTTTTCGCTTTTTTATCTAAATCTTTAAGGTGAGCCAATTTTTCGCTTATTTTACCTTCCAAACCGCGCTGTGTGGGCGTATAAAATTGCGGTGGGGCGTTTTTACCTTCATAAAGCTCATCAGGGAAGTAATCCACGCCCGCCGCGTAAGCCTCTGGTTCATTATGTGCATAGCGATATTCTTTGCCGTAATCCAAGGCTTTCATCAGCTTGGTTGGCGCGTTTCTTAAATGCAATGGCACAGGCCGCGATTTATCTTGTGCAACAAAACTTTTAGCCTGATTATACGCATTGTAAGCGGCGTTACTTTTGGGCGCGACGGCCAAATAAATAACTGCATTACTCAGCGCCAACTCACCTTCTGGCGAGCCGAGGCGCTCGTAAATTTGGCAGGCTTCCAAGCACATGCCTTGCGCGCGCGGGTCGGCCAAGCCGATATCTTCTATTGCCATGCGCACGATGCGGCGACCTAAATATAGCGGGTCTGCACCGCCGTCTATCATGCGTAAAAACCAATACAAGGCGGCGTCTGGATTGCTGCCGCGTACCGATTTATGCAGGGCCGAAATTTGATCATAAAACGCTTCGCCACCTTTATCGAAGCGGCGTAATTTGGCTGCCATGGTGGTTTGCAAAAAAGCTTCATCGATTTCGGTAACACTTGCACCGCTTGCCGCATTAAATAAGCCTTCTGCAAAGTTTAATAAACGTCTTGCATCGCCATCGGCATACGCTACAATTTGTTCTTTTACTTCATCGCTAAAACTGATATTTTCTGCCACCAGCAAACGTGCGCGCTCTAATAGCAGCGCCAGTTCTGGCTCACTTAGGGCGTTCAACACAAACACCTGCGCACGGCTTAGTAGCGCGCTATTCACTTCAAAGGATGGATTTTCTGTCGTTGCGCCAATAAAGGTAATCAACCCGCTTTCTACAAATGGCAAAAACGCATCTTGCTGACCTTTGTTAAAGCGATGGACTTCATCTACAAAAAGAATGGTTTTGCGCCCATGCTGTTGCAAAGTAAGCTCTGCGCGTTCTACCGCATCGCGAATATCTTTAATGCCACATAACACGGCAGAAATAGGGATAAAATCAGCGTGTGCGGTATTGGCTATCAGTCGCGCCAATGTAGTTTTGCCCACGCCTGGCGGCCCCCACAGAATCATCGAGGGTAAATTACCCGATTGAAAGGCAAGTCGCAATGGCTTATTTTCGCCTAAAAGATGTGACTGCCCAACAACTTCATCCAAAGTTTTAGGACGCAGTCTTTCTGCGAGCGGTGCTTGTGGTGTGGCTGGTTGAAATAAGCTGTTCAAGGTAGTTAATTATACCCAAACTTAAGCTAGCTATAGTGGGCTATTTAGGCAATTACCAGCTAAAATCTTTGCGCACGTTAACTGATATTACCTTGCGTTCAAAGCTATTTAATTCAATATTAGAATTGTTATTGGTGTAGCTAAATTGCGGTCTAATAGACCAGCTTGGTGCAGGGATATAGCGCAAGCTTACCAAAGCATCATATTGGTCATCTTGACGCTTGGTTAAAAAGAAAGGGTCATTTGCATCATTATCGCGCTGCTCGTAGCTCACCGTGGCATTTAGATGCAAAATGGGGCTAAAGCTAAGTTGTCCACCCGCACGCAAACCAAACACATCTTGATCTAAAAAATCCACTGAGGAATCGCGCGCATCCTCGCGACCACCATAAATACTTGCAAAAATGACTGGTTTAAAATCGCCCTGAAACGCATGGCCAACATTAACACCTAAAATCGATCTATCGGCATTACGAATGGGGCTGGCATTGTATTTAAGCCGTGAAAATTGTCCATAAATGCCTGCCTGATTGAAAGCATCAACGTTATACAACCATTGTGCGGTGGCACCAAAAGCATGCCTAAAGCTCTCGTTATCTAATTCAAAATAGTTATTTTGCGCTGCTAGACTGAAATTATTTTTATTCCGCTGATACTGATAACCCGCATTGAAATCTAACAGACTATTGTTAAAATCAGTTTCTGAGCTATTGAAGCGGCCAGTGACGCTGGCATTGCCAAACACAGCAAATTCGTCAGTAACAGGATGGCGCACCGAAATGCCAGCCGCCAAATTCATAAAGGTATCCGATTTTTCTTTTGCGGAATTACCTAGCGCAACATTGATTCCACCAAAAGCGGGTATGCCGATAGATGCAATGCCTGGCGCACTACTCACATTCGAATCCCAGCCTAAGCCAGCATCCAAATAAGCGCCAAAAGTAGTGGTAATGTCTTCATTTTTATCCATCGCGGTTAGTAATTTTGTGACCGTTTTTTTTGTTTCAGCATCAGGATTTAGTTTTAGCACATTATTAAATTCTGCTCTCGAAGCGTCGGTTTCGCCCAACATAAAGTGCGCCTTGGCCATCTCGGCACGCGCATCTTTATGGCTAGGGTCTAGCGCTAACACCCGCTCTAAGGCAAACGCGCCACGCGTTACGTTATTACTTTCTACCGCTGCAATGCCCAATAAATAATCATAATTAATATCACCAGCATACTTAGATTCTAGAGGTTCTAACAATTTATAGGCAGCGTTAAAATCACCTTTCCGAATTAAAGTGTCTGCTTGAATCACCGTGCCATCTTGCACTACAGCTTGCGCCACGGCTTGCGAATTTTCAGCTGCATTTTTAGCTTCTGCATCGGCGTTTTTCTGCATAGCACTCGTGTCAGAGGCCTCGGTTTTACCCAATACAGAATAGGCTTTGTCGAGTGCTGTGCGTGCGTTTTTATGGCTACCGTCTTTGGCTAACACGCGCTCTAAGGCTATTGCGCCCCGCGCCGTATTGTTGCTTTCTACTGCGGCAACACCAAATACATAGTCGTAATCAATATCGCCAGCGCGTGCTGATTCTAAGGGTTCTAGCAATAGGTAAGCGCCTTTAAAATCGCCTTTGCGCATTAAGATTTCTGCTACCACCACATTGGCGTCTTGCAGCGCTAGCGCCAGCGTCGAAAAAGAGGCTGTCAAAAATATGCAAAAAACAAGCAAATAAGATTTAAAGCGCTGGAGATAAAGAGGCATATTGGTCTTTAAAAAAATCAATTAATGCTTGAATAATAACGAATTATTGCGAGTTAATAAAGTAAATAATTAAGTTGGTATTATTTATACTAATGCCTTATTTAATTTTTGACTGACAGTTCTATTCGCCCACTACATCAACACCCTTGGGTGGGGTAAATAAAAATGTGGCATCTTGCAAAATTGGGTTGCGTTCAACGTCGTCAAAGGTAATATGCGTAATGTGATTAAAGCTGTCATAAAGCTCCATTTTGCGTAATTTATCAGCCTTAAACCCAAGCAGCACGCGGTCGAAGCCGCTTTCTTTGTCTTTTGGCAAGGCCAACACCCAAGTGAGGCCATCTTTACGTGTGGCATTTTTTAAAATAAAACTTTTTTCTACTGCCTCACCGCCTGCCAACAGAGCCGCAGGGCTAGAGCCTAGTGTTTTGCTTAACTCACGAATTGTGACTTGTTGCAGCTCGGTATCGAACAAAAATACTTGTTTGCCATCGCTTACAATC
Organism: Methylotenera sp.; assembly: GCA_043776535.1. GTDB lineage: Bacteria > Pseudomonadota > Gammaproteobacteria > Burkholderiales > Methylophilaceae > Methylotenera_A. Next base: position 4,796 of record JAYVRE010000285.1, read on the forward strand.
TGTTGTTCGTACGGTTTTTTGTAATCCCAACGAAATTTATTCGGGCGCTGTAGCTGCATGGTGCCCTCCACCTCTTGCACCTTGCGACCTTGTTTGTCATTCACCACTTGGCTAAATTGCGCGCGCATGGTCGTCGTGTTATTAAAAAAATCGCGCAGGCTAGAAACGCCGTCTGCAAGCGCACTTTGCGAAATTAATAATAAAATAATTGCAACAATTTTACTCAATTAGAATACCTCAAAAATTCAGAACTTTGGGATGCAGTGCAAGGCGCACGGAGCGCAGAAACCGGAATGTACACAAAGTACATGAGGATTTCGAGCACCGCGTAACGCCGCAATGCGCCCAAAGAATGAATTTTATAACTACTCATCGTGTGACATACTTCCCTTAGCTAAGACTTCTCTATTACCATTACTTTGCATGCTCGACACCAATCCAGCGCGCTCCATATCTTCTATCAACCGTGCCGCGCGGTTGTAGCCGATTCTAAGTTGACGTTGAACCGATGAAATGCTGGCACGACGACTTTTTAGCACAATCCCCACCGCCTCGTCATAAAGCGGGTCTTTTTCGCCGCCATCATCATTGCCCATGCCGTCAATATCGCCGCCGCCTTCTGTTTCATTGGTCAAAATACCTTCAATATAGTTCGGCTCACCCAGTGACTTCAAGTGATTCACTACTTGATGCACCTCGTGATCGCTTACAAAAGCGCCGTGAATGCGCACTGGGTAACCCGTACCAGGTGGCATGTACAACATATCGCCCTGGCCTAGTAACGCTTCAGCGCCCATTTGGTCTAATATGGTGCGCGAATCTATTTTGCTAGACACTTGAAACGACACGCGGGTTGGTATATTCGCCTTAATAAGCCCTGTAATCACATCTACTGATGGACGCTGTGTGGCCAGCACCAAATGGATGCCAGAAGCGCGTGCCTTTTGGGCTAAGCGTGCAATCAGCTCTTCTACTTTTTTGCCCACCACCATCATTAAATCGGCCAACTCATCAATCACCACTACGATAAGTGGCATCTCTTCTAGCGGTTCTGGTTCGTCTGGCGTGAGGCTAAACGGATGTGGAATTTTTTCGCCTAATTTTGCGGCATCTTTAATTTTTTGGTTGTAACCTGCCAAATTACGCACACCTAGCATCGACATTAGCTTATAACGCCGCTCCATCTCGGCCACGCACCAATTAAGCGCGTTGGCGGCCTGGCGCATATCAGTGACCACAGGCGCTAACAAATGCGGGATGCCTTCATAAACAGAAAGCTCCAGCATTTTCGGGTCAATCAAAATCATGCGTACTTTTGACGCTTCAGCTTTATACAAAAAACTTAAAATTAGCGCGTTAATCGCCACCGATTTACCCGAGCCCGTTGTGCCCGCCACCAACACATGCGGCATTTTGGCTAAATCTGCCACCACTGGCTTGCCTGCAATGTCTTTACCCATGGCAATGGCAATTGGCGAATGCATATCTGCATACACTTGGCTGCCCATAATTTCAGATAAAAATACAGTTTGACGTTTTGCATTAGGAATCTCCAATCCCATGCAACTTTTACCAGGAATCGTCTCCACCACGCGAACGCTCACCACCGACAATGCGCGTGCTAAATCCCGCGCCAAATTGGTGATTTGGCTGCCTTTGACGCCTGCGGCTGGTTCTAGCTCAAAACGCGTAATTACAGGCCCAGGCTGAGCCGAGAGTACTTTAATCTCAATACCAAAATCGGCTAATTTACGCTCAATTAAGCGCGAGGTAAAATCGAGCGTTTCATTTGAGGGCAGCTCAACTGTATTATTGGCTTCATCCAGCAAATGCAATGGCGGCAAGCTGGAGTCTTGGTCTGAGACAAATAGCGTCGTTTGCTTTTCTTTTAACACGCGCTCACTTTTAGCGATTTCAATTTGTGCAGGCTTAATTTCAAGCGGGGCACGGTCTTCAGTGCGTTTACGCTCGTTTTCAACAAATTCTTCGCGTTTAAGCTCTACTATTTTGCCCGCTTTCCTGTCTTGCCAATCATGATATTTATCGTAAGCCCAGTGATAGCTTGTAATCAAGCCAAAGCCCAGTTTTTCGGTCATCATAATCCACGACCAGCCAGTAAATAAGCTAAAGCCAATAGCGGATAACAATAGTAAAGTCATTGTGGAACCTGCATAGCCTAACATGCCCTGCAAGGCGCTATCTACGGCGTTACCCAGCATGCCGCCAGCAACTAATGGCAAAGAGGCACTCAAGGTGACTAAATGACCCGCCTCTAACGCGGACGAGGTTAATAATAATAGGCCAAACCCAAATAAATTAAATACTAAAAATGGCCGCTCTGAAATAGTGAGCTCTAAACGTTGATACACCAACCACATGCTATAAAACGCTAACACCACCCACCACCAAGCCGAAAAACCAAATAAATACAACAACATATCAGAAACCCAAGCGCCGACTGAGCCGCCAGCATTGCTAATAGCGGCATGCTCGCTCGCCATGTGCGACCAAGATGGATCTTGCTGATTGTAAGTGAATAAGATGACTGCTAAATACAACCCAAGCAACACCAAACCTAACCACCAAGCCTCGTGCACTAAATGTGCGTGTTTTTGTTCGTGTTTTAATTGCAGTGGAGTTTTTGGCACTTCGACACGACCATTGACTGCGGATGATTTTTTATTTAAAAACAATGTGTTACCAACCCGTAAAAAATAATGTAAAGTATTTTTATATTATAGCAAAATCAAATTGCGCAAAGTATGTCTATTGATTAATATTTAGTTTAACCACCTTTTTAGGAAACACATCATGGATATTGGTATTAAAGAAAAAGATCGCAAAGAGATTGCAGAAGGTTTATCACGTTTATTGGCAGATACTTATTCTCTGTATCTTAAAACGCATTACTTTCATTGGAACGTCACTGGCCCCATGTTTAACACGCTACACCTCATGTTCGAGGTTCAATATAACGAGCTAGCATTGGCGGTAGATTTAGTGGCCGAGCGCATTCGCTCGCTAGATGTGTATGCGCCTGGCACTTATAGCCAATTTGCAAAACTTTCATCTATTCCTGAAGCGAATGGTGTACCAAAAGCCAATGATATGATTGCAGAATTAGTGGCTGGGCACGAAGCAGTTTGTCGAACTGCGCGCAGCGTTTTTCCTGCTAGTGAGGCAGCGTCGGATGAGGCCACTGCCGATTTGCTCACACAACGTTTACAGTTGCACGAAAAAACAGCCTGGATGTTACGTAGCTTACTAGAAAAGTAATGCGCTAAAGCCCCATATTTATCGGTTAAAATATTGCCTTTGTGTCAACTTGAAATAGTAGTTTGTCAGCCTCATTTAACCATTAATCAGTCACCCTTTGAAAGCAGCACTTTTTATGTCCTCACGTCACATCCATTTACTTATTTTAGGCTCAGGCCCAGCGGGTTACTCTGCAGCCGTTTACGCTGCACGCGCCAATTTAAAACCTGTGTTAATCACTGGCATCGCGCAAGGCGGCCAATTGATGACCACGACTGACGTTGACAATTGGCCAGCCGATGCAGACGGCGTGCAAGGCCCAGAGCTAATGGAGCGCTTTCAAAAACATGCAGAGCGCTTTAACACCGAAATAATTTTTGACCATATTCACACCACACATTTGGCCGAAAAACCAATCCGTTTGGTCGGTGACAATGGCGAATATACTTGCGATGCACTCATTATTGCAACTGGTGCATCGGCACAATACTTGGGCTTGCCAAGTGAAGAAAAGTTTAGCGGCAAAGGCGTTTCTGCTTGCGCTACATGCGATGGTTTTTTCTATAAAAATCAGGAAGTTGCAGTGATTGGCGGCGGCAATACGGCGGTAGAAGAAGCGCTGTATTTATCTAACATTGCCAGCAAAGTAACGCTGGTGCATAGACGCGATAAATTCAAAGCCGAAGCGATTTTAGTGGATAAACTGATGGCACGTGTAGCCGAGGGCAAAATTGCTTTAGAGCTATTCAACACCCTAGACGAAGTGTTAGGCGACAACAGCGGCGTAACAGGTATGCGCATTAAAAATGCGCAAACAGGTGGCGCTGATTTCGGCAAGACGAAAGACATCGCGCTGCAAGGCGTGTTTATTGCCATTGGCCACAAACCCAACACTGATATTTTTGCAGGTCAGCTAGAAATGGAAGGCGGCTATATCGTGACTGGAGCAGGCCGCAAAGGCAACGCAACTGCCACTAGTGTGCCAGGCGTTTTTGCTGCGGGCGATGTACAAGACCATATTTACCGCCAAGCGGTGACTAGCGCAGGTACTGGCTGCATGGCTGCGCTGGATGCTGAGCGCTATTTGGATAATTTGAAATAATTATTTCTCATCTGTCATTCCGACGAAAGTCGGAATCTAGTGACTTTTAAACGCCGCTGGATTCCGACTTACGTCGGAATGACGGTGTTGTAAATTTTTAGGATTTCTGTTTATTATAATGGTGGCTAATTCTAATATGGTAAAAACACCGCAAAATAAAGCACTTACAAGCCAGCAAGCCAAAATCATTAAAGCGCAAAAAGTGTTAATTGAGGCGCAACAAGCTGCCAAAAGAGCCGCACAAAAGTCATTAGCAGAAAACCAACCACAGTCGCCTGAAAATATTTTTTTACAAGCCGTAAAAAACGCCCGCCCACTTAATGTAGATGTGCCGCACACTGAAAAAACCTACCCAAAACCCATCGCCAAACAATTTATTCGCGATGAAAAACAAGCCTTGCGAGAAAGCCTAAGCGATGACTTTTACCCCGCGCACGAGTTAGAAAGTGGCGAAGAACTGCTTTACTTGCGCTCTGGGCAATCGCCAGATGTGTTAAGCAAACTACGGCGAGGCTTTTGGGTAGTGCAAGCACAAATTGATTTACATGGCTTAATTAGCGACGAAGCACGCGAATATGTGGCAGAATTTTTAAGCAGCTGCAAAAAACGCAATATTCGCTGCGTGCGCATTGTGCATGGCAAAGGCTTAGGCTCTCGCAACCGCGAACCCGTGCTTAAACACAAATTACGCAATTGGTTAATACAAAAAGATGAAGTGATTGCCTACGCGCAAGCGAAGCCTGAGGATGGAGGCAGCGGTGCGGTGATTGTTTTGTTGAAGGCTTAATATTTAATCAAGCTTAGTGATTTTCCGCCCAATTATCTTCAAACCGCTTATGCGACTTAGCGTAATCGTTACCACATTTTAACGCATCACGATTAGAGTTCTCTGCCTCGCACCCAGCGGTTGGCCTATAGGCATCTTTCCAAGCAGCTTCTTTAGCAGCTCTCCCTACTAACTGCGTTTCAATAGCCACCTGTTTCTGGTGTTCTAATTCAACTTTCTGAAATCTTATTAATTCTATTCTATCAGCCTCTTGCTTAATGCGCTCTTCGTTTTCCGCCTTAGCTTTTTCAACTCGAATTTGCATCTCTCTGAATTGAATTTTAGATTGTGCATCCATTACTATCATCTGCCTGTTAAACTCTTCCAAAGCCTGCTTAACTTGCCATTGTACGTACTGCTCCCTAATAAACCAACTTAGCAATATCGCACCTAAGACGGCAAAAAATATCGTCAAACCATCAATGTTAGCTGGCTGTGGATTTTCAAGAAATTTACGCTGGTTGTAGCTATTTATTTCATCATCATCTAATTTCATTCTTTACCCTTATTATTATTGCCCTAACGAAGTGTGAACTACAACCTTGATTTTAGTAAATTTACTGCACAACTACAACCCCATCTCACTCAAACTAGCATGGTCATCTGGCCTGCGGCCAAGCGGCCAGAAGAATTTGCGTTCAATTTGCTCTATTGGCAAATCGTTAATGCTGGCGTAGCGCCGCTCCATCAAGCCATTAGCATCGAACTGCCAGTTTTCGTTGCCGTAAGAGCGAAACCATTGCCCTCCTTCATCATGCCACTCATAAGCAAAGCGCACCGCGATGCGGTTGCCATCAAACGCCCACAGCTCTTTAATCAGGCGGTAATCCAGCTCTTTCGCCCATTTGCGCGTTAAAAATTCTACGATTTGGGCGCGACCTTTTGGGAACTCTGCACGGTTACGCCATTGCGAATCGGGCGTATAGACTAGCGAAACACGTTGCGGGTCGCGGCTATTCCAGCCATCTTCTGCCATGCGGATTTTTTGGATGGCGGCCTCAAGCGTGAAAGGTGGAAACGGTGGTTTTGATTCGATTTCAGTGGTCATATTAATTTCCTTTCGTTATTTGTAGGAGGTCAATTAATTGACCGATAGACTTTTCGCGCAATAAATTGCGCTCCTACAAGGTTCAATCCTCTGCCAAAAAACCACCGATTTGCCGCGCCCACAAGCTCGCGTATAAGCCATTTTTTTTCAACAATTGTTTATGCGTGCCTTCTTCTACAATCTTGCCGTTATCCAGCACAATCAGCCTGTCCATCGCAGCAATAGTAGAAAGTCTGTGCGCGATGGCGACGACGGTTTTGCCTTGCATGAGTTGATACAAACTTTGCTGAATAACCACTTCAACCTCAGAATCCAGCGCGCTGGTAGCTTCATCCAGCAATAAAATCGGCGCGTCTTTTAGCATCACTCTTGCGATGGCGATGCGTTGGCGTTGTCCGCCAGAGAGCTTTACGCCACGCTCGCCCACATGCGCGTCGTAGCCTGTGCGGCCTTTGGCGTCGCTTAAATTTAAAATGAATTCATGCGCTTCGGCGCGTTTGGCGGCTGCAATCATCTCGGCTTCTGTGGCATCTGGGCGGCCGTATAAAATGTTGTCTCTTACACTTCTATGCAGCAATGACGTATCTTGCGTCACCATGCCAATGCTAGCACGCAGGCTATTTTGCGTCACAGCATTAATGTTTTGGCCATCAATCAAAACGCTGCCGCTTTCTACCTCAAAAAAGCGCAGCAACAAATTCACAATAGTGGATTTACCCGCGCCAGAGCGCCCTACTAGCCCAACTTTTTCGCCTGCTTTAATGGTTAAGTTAAAGTTTTTTAGCACCTCATTGCGACCATCTTGAAATGCACGGCCATAATTAAAGTCAACCGCGTCAAATTTCACCTCGCCAGTACTCACTTGCAATGGTTTAGCGTTTTCTGCGTCATTAATTGCATTGTGCATAGTTAGCGTGTTCATGCCGTCTTGCACCGTGCCTACTTGCTCGTAAAGCGATGTCATCTCCCACATTACCCAGTGCGAAACGCCATTAAGCCGCAGTGCCATCGCGGTTGCCGCCGCCACGCCGCCCACGGTCACCTCGCCTTTGCTCCATAACATCAGCGCGGTTAAACCCGTACTAATAATCAGTAGCATGTTCAAAATATGGTTGACGATTTCCACTTGGCTGACCAAGCGCATTTGCCCGTGTACCGTGCCTAAAAACTCATGCATGGCGTGTTTCGCATAGCTCGCCTCGCGCCCCGCGTGGCTAAACAATTTAACCGTGCTAATATTGGTATAGGCATCGGTGATGCGGCCTGTCATTAAGGATCGCGCATCGGCTTGGTATTGCGACATTTTGCTTAAACGCGGCACAAAATAACTGAGCGAAGCCGTGTAAGCCGTCAGCCACACCAAAAATGGTATTGTTATCAATGGATTAAAGTAAGCCACTACCGTCACCATAGTAGCAAAATACACAATCACGTAAATCATAATATCGGCAACAATAAACCATACATCGCGCACTGCTAGCGCGGTTTGCATCACTTTTGCAGCAACGCGGCCTGCAAATTCATCTTGGTAAAAACTCATGCTTTGATTCAACATCAGCCGATGAAAATTCCAACGCAAACGCATCGGAAAATTACCTGCCAGCGCCTGATGTTTAAACATGGTTTGTAGCACAATAAACACTGTGCTAAACAGCAAAATACCCGCCAGAAGTATTAAATGTGCGCCTTCGCGCTGCCACAACGTTTGTGGTGGAACGTGCGCCAACCAATCCACCACCTTGCCCATCATGGCGAATAGCAAAGCCTCGAATGCGCCGATTAAACCCGTAAAAATCGTCATGCCAAGCAAATATGGCCGCAACCCTTGCGTGCAGTCCCACACAAATTGCCAAAAGTTTTGGGGCGGCGTGGTGATTAAGCTTTCAGGGAAAGGCTTGGCTAAGTTTTGAAACCATTTAAACATGCGGATTTTCTAGTGAGTTATTGCTTTATGATTAAAAATAATACATAAAATTCTACGCGATTGCATTTTTGAGTAAAACTCTTTTACTTCGTAATTCCCGCGTAGGCGGGAATTACGGAAAGTTTAGTGCTTTGTTGATAATTTGACTATATCTGCTTTAACTTAGCTTCGATAAGATTTTATTGATTGATAATGCTACACACGGCCTCTGCCGCAATGCCTTCGCCACGACCTGTAAATCCAAGCTTCTCCGTGGTGGTGGCTTTCACATTGACTTGGCTAACATCAACATTGCAATCCGCCGCTATGTTTTCACACATTTTTGCAGTATGTGCTGATAGCTTTGGCGCTTCGCAAATTACCGTGGCGTCAATGTTATTCACCACATATTGTTTGGCTTTAAGCAGCGCAATCACATGGCACAACAATACACGTGAACTTGCATTTTTATAGGTGATATCTGAAGGTGGAAAGTGTTTGCCAATATCGCCCAGCGCCGCTGCGCCAAGTAGCGCATCGCAAATGGCATGCAGTAACACATCGGCGTCCGAATGGCCATCCAAACCTTTTTCATGCGCGATTTCTACACCGCCGATGATGCACTTTCGCCCAGCGACTAGCGCGTGCACATCAAAACCGTGGCCTATGCGTATCACCAGGGAATTGCTAATCATAAGCTTTCCTTATTTTGTTCAAGCACAAAAAGTGCTTCTAACAAGACTAAATCTTGCGGATAAGTTATTTTTAAATTGCGCAACTCGCCACGCACCAATTTTGGTTGTAAGCCAAGCGCCTCAATGGCTTCTGCCTCGTCCGTAGCCGTGCCTTTAAAGCTTTGTAAGGCTTTTATAAGTGTGCCATAACGAAACATTTGCGGCGTTTGCGCTTGCCATAAATCGGTTCTGGGGATAGTTTTTTCTACTCGATTCGCTGCATCGGCTTGCTTAAGCGTATCCGCCAGCGGCAAGGCCAGCAAGCCGCCTACTGCGTCATTTTCTAGCGCATTCAACAAGTTATCTAGCAATTGGTGCGTTAAGCCAGGTCGCGCCGCATCGTGTACTAAAATCCAATCATCTTCAGCTGTAGATATAGCCTGCAAAGTATTTAACACCGTTTCGCTTCTGTTTTCACCGCCCGTGTAGTGCAGCTTGAGCTTACTGGCTGGTTCTAAGGGCAAGCTGCGCCAAAAGTCATCATCAGGATTTAAAGCGAGGTGAATACTGGCGATGCGTGGATGGTTAAAAAACACTTGAATGGTGTGCGAAATCATCGGCTTGCCAGCTAGTGGAACGTATTGCTTGGGCAACACACTGGCCATTCGGTTACCAGTACCCGCCGCGGGGATAATCACATGAAAAAACGCCATGCCTAATTTTAGCATGGCGTTTAAGGTTTAGTTTAAAGCGTAAGATTTAGTTAAAGCAAGAAGTGCGCTTAGTCGTTAACTTAATCATCCGCAGTAGCCGCAATTTTATGGATGCTTAAATCTGCGCCATTAAATTCATCTTCAGCATCCATACGAATACCCACTAATTTTTTAAGCCCACCATAAACAAGCGCGCCGCCTACAAGTGCAATCACTACGCCTAAACCAGTGCCAATCAGTTGCGACATAAAACTGACGCCGCCCAAACCGCCCATCGATTTTAAGCCGAAAATACCCGCCGCAATACCGCCCCACGCACCGCACAGACCGTGTAATGGCCATACGCCAAGTACATCATCAATTTTTAAGCGATTTTGTGTTACGGTAAATGCCCATACAAAAAGCCCACCAGCCACTACGCCCGTAGCCAATGCACCAAGCGGGTGCATGACGTCTGAGCCTGCACATACTGCCACCAAACCAGCAAGCGGGCCATTGTGTACAAAACCTGGGTCATTTTTACCAAATACCAATGCTGCAAGCGTTCCACCGACTAAGGCCATCAGCGAATTAACAGCAACTAAGCCTGAAATACCTTGTACAGCTTGTGCCGACATGACATTAAAACCAAACCAGCCTACAGTGAGTATCCATGCGCCTAACGCTAAAAATGGTATGTTTGAGGGTGGATGTGCATTTAAACGCCCATCTTTACCATAGCGTCCATTGCGCGCACCGAGTAAAATAACTGCGGCTAGCGCAATCCAGCCGCCCATGGCATGTACCACCACCGAGCCTGCAAAATCGTGAAAATTCGCACCAAAATTAGCGAGCAACCAATCTTGAACACCGTAATGTTTGTTCCAAGCGATACCTTCAAAAAATGGATACACAAAACCGACCAATAAAAACGTCGCGGCAAGTTGTGGATTAAATTTTGCACGTTCTGCAATACCGCCAGAAACAATAGCAGGCACGGCTGCGGCGAAGGTAAGCAAGAAGAAAAATTTAACTAAATCGTAACCATTTTTGGCGGCCAAAACTTCGGCGCCACTAAAAAAGTTAACCCCATAAGCGATGCTATAGCCGATAAAAAAGTAGGCCATGGTTGAGATTGAAAAATCCACCATGATTTTAACCAAGGCATTGACCTGATTTTTGCTACGTACAGTGCCGACTTCTAAAAACGCGAACCCCGCGTGCATAGCCAGCACCATGATGGCGCCCAGCAATACAAATAACACATCATTGGCTGAAACTAGAGCTTCCATTGAAAATTACTCCCCATAAAACTTAAAATTATTGTAAATTATTAGCCTTAAAAACAAGCCTTTATGTAAGCAAAAATCAAGCCATAGGCACGGCTGTTGATTTTAAAGGATTTTATATATGTGGATTGAAAAAACGCACTAAATTGATGCTATGTGAAATGCACTGCACCTTATTGATGCAAGCTTAGTTCATGAAAAGCTTTATTGATGCAAGGTTTTATTAATGCAAAGGTTTATGCAAATACTAAAGCAATCGTTTCATTCAAAATTAGGCAGTTTAAAGCATGCTCACTGTCCGATGGTTTAGAACAAACTTATCTGCATCTGGGTTGCCCGCCCAAAAATGAAAAAACTCGCGCACCACCACCAAGAATAAGCGACGATTTTTCTTCACTTCAAATAGCGGTAATGTCGCGTCCACTGTAGTTCGATATACTTTATTGCTTTTATCTGGCGCATCTCGCAATCTCACCAGCATAATTTTGGCCAATTTTAAGCGCGTATCAATTAAGGTTTGCTCAGCATTTTCAAAACGTAAAGCTTTTGTATAGCCTTTTATCGCCCAACTATCGGTGGTGTCAAACTTTTCTGCATCTACCGTATGCCACAAAGCACTCAAGGCAACGTGCTCAGGCTGCCAACCAATAGGCAAAGTATCAGCAATCGTGTTTTTACTGAGCTGTGCAACGGCCTTTAAATCATTGAGCCAAAAAGGATAGTATTCGCGCGCGATAACCAAACTCTCTGGCCAATCAGCTTCAGCAATAGAATCCATCAAATCTTCGATAGCTATACGATAGCCCATACCATTAAGGTCTTTATTCGCCAGCAAAGGCATGAATTTGTTTAAAAAATTAATCCTTGGCACAAAAGTATCTGGGCCAAACCCTTTGCCTGTCAGCAATTTAATGTAAACTTCTAGCGCTTGTTGTTCGCGCGGTTCGATTTTCATGCAATCATCACTTAATTTATATTTTCAATATTACAATACAATCTATTGAAAAATATAATAAATCTCTCATATAGTATCAATACAATACACATTGTGCATATCACCACCAAAAAAGTAAATAAACATGCTTGAAACAATTCTACTCGCTCTACTACTTTTAAGCGCTTGGTTCTGGCTCGATAGCATCGCCAAACGCGAAATTGCTATTAACTCTGGGCGTGAGCTGGCAGGTCGCTACAGCTTACAATTATTAGACGAAACTGTTGCATGCATGCAAATCCGCATTGGGCGAGACAGCCGTGGTCATGCACAATTGCAGCGCTTATACGAATTTGAAGTGAGCGCAAGTGGC
>JAYVRE010000286.1:0-4283 GCA_043776535.1 Methylotenera sp.
GAAAAAACGCTGGCAGATTTACGCTGGGGCGCAGGCAAACGTGCGGAAAAATTAACAGCCGCGCAAAAAGCAGTGATTCGCCAATTATGTGATGAAAAAGATGTGGTGAAGTTTGAGGCGATTTATAAAGCATTGGAAGCTGCTGGTTGTGCCAAGCCACAAGGCCGCAGCTTAAATTTAGATAGATTAAGTCGCGATGAATTGCCAGGCAATAAAACCAACGCTGTATTTCGTAAATTAGACTTGGCTGATGAGTGGTTAGCGTTGGATGAGAAGACGCAAGTTCAAGCGATTAATTTTTTGGCTGATTTAGGTTCGCCAGAGCAGTTGGATGACCCTGTTTGGCACACACGTTTTGCTAAAGCCGATGGCACACCAAGGCAGTTGCCAGAACCATTTGTGGCTTTTATTAACACCATTGCTGGACACGAAAAGTTTGATCGACTTAGCAAAATGGGTTTTGAGGGCGGACGTGCGAGCTATTCCGTCAAAGCGCTTAATACTCTTACCCAATGCTTAAAAAGAAGGCCAGAAGAGTGGTATGGTGAAATATGGGAAAATGAAGAGGCTGCGATTATGGCTTGTTATCCACAAGATAAGAAACCAAAAGTAGCGTTAGAAAAGTTAGAAGCACCACCAGCAACTGGCAATGCCGTAGTAGATGGCTCTTTACGGCAAATACGCTATGTTTTGAACGCTATGATAAAAGAGCTTGGCGCAACACCTGAGCAAATTGTGGTGGAAATGGCGCGTGAGATGAGTGTGGGTGTGAGTATGCGCAACGAGCGCGAAAGCGAAAATAATAAAAATCGCACCGCGCGTAAGGCAGCGGAAGCAGCTATTAGTGCAGCTAATGTAACTGTCACGCCATCTAGAGTGCGCAAATATTTGTTGTGGGTAGAACAAGGCGAAGGGCATTGCCCTTACTGCACTAGAAAAATCAATTTGAGTGATGCGCTAAATGGCGCTGAAACTGAATTTGAGCATATTTTGCCTAAATCACTTACGCAAGTGGGCTTGAAACGCAGTGAGATTGTATTAGCGCACCGTAGTTGTAACCAAGAAAAAGCCAATCGCACGCCTTTTCAAACATGGGGCGGTAACCCAGAACGCTGGCAAATCATACAGGCGCGCGCAAAGTATTTTTTTGATAACAAAAAATTTCGCAAAGCTAAATTGCTGCTTTTAGAAGACTTTGAAGCAGAAGTGCTAACTGACGAATCAATTGATGGTTTTGCTGACAGGCAATTTCACCAAACCTCTTGGATTGCCAAAGAAGCCGCCATGTGGCTGCAAAGCATTTGTAAGACGCCGGCCTCTGTTTCGCGTGGCGAACTCACAGCGATGCTGCGCCGTAAATGGAAACTAGAAACGGTGATTCCGCAAGCGCGAATTGGTGAGGGTTTGCCAATATTGGATAATGAAGGCAACGTGATTACGCCCGAAGAATTTGAGCGTTATCGCCCAATTTGGGACGGGCATCGCGCAGAAGACAAGGCTAATCATACTGACCGCAAGCTTGATAAGCGCATAGACCACAGACACCATTTAATTGATGCGATTACCATAGGGCTGACTTCGCGCGCGATGTTTCAGCAGATGGCACGGCAATATAAATTGGATATTGAGCGTGAAGTGCGCGGACAAAGACCGCGCTTAGAAGTGCCGCAACCACCGATTCTTAACGTGCGAGAGTTAGCGTTGAAAGTGATTAAAGAGTGCCCGTTATCTATTAAGCCAGACCGTAAGCCTGACGGTGCAATGTTTAAGGATAACCCTTATGGTAGAGCATACGACGAGCAGCAAGATAAGTTTATGCTGACTAAACGGTATAAGCTCGTTGATTTAGTTGCCGATTTAAAAGAGAAGAAAAGTAAAGATGGCGCGCCAAAGAAAACAATTGAGCAGCAAGCAAAAGATAATATTTTAAGTATTGTTAGCCCAACAACGCGGCGGATTGTTTTGGAGGAATTTGAAAAACGCTTGCAAGCAGGAAAAACAATTGTTGAGGCAATGGCAGAGCCAATTTATCAGAAAACTTACTTATCTAAATCCACTAATCCATTGCCAATTAAAAAAGTGGTTTGCTTTACTGCTTTTTCGGCAGAGGAAGCTATTCCTATTGAGCATCCTCTTCCTCAAAAAAGGTTTAAGAAGTATCTTAGACCTGATGAATATGCTTATATGGAAGTCCAAACTTCTGCAAATGGCGCGCTTATTGTTAAGTTGGTTGATAAGCAAGAAGGTATGGCGCAAAAGAATAAATTGATACCTTTAGGTGTAAACCGATATTACAAAGGCGATGTAGTTGAGGATTTAGTCACGGGTCTTTTTTACAGGGTTAAAAAATTTGCTGCTGGTGCTAAGGATAATCCGCGTCCAAAACTTATAACTATTAGGTACACCGAATCAGCATCAAATATAGACTTAGTAAAAAAAGCCGCAGGTCGTAAAGAGTTTATTGATGAAGGATTATTGCAAATACGGCTAGTCAACCAAAATGTCTGAACACCGCATCCTGCTTATCGAAAATCCAGCTTCGATTTCGGTAGATTTAAGTCGCTTGTGTATTCGGCGCGAAGGATTTGCGGATAGTTTTGTGTTACCGCGTGATATTGCCGTGCTGTGCTTGCATCACCACACGATTCAAATATCCGTGCAAGCCTTGCGTGCGCTGGCTGACGCAGGCGCGAGCGTGATGGTGACAGATGAGATTCATCAACCTTGTGCTTGGTTGTTGCCACAAGTGGGTAACGGTGATTTGGTGCGGCGCTTACGTCAGCAAATGTTGTTGGATAATAGTCCGCAAAAGGCCGAACTTTGGCAGGCTCTAGTACAAGCTCGGTTAAGCACACAGGCGGCAAATTTACGCATACTCAATCGTAAAGGCGCTCTGCGTTTGGAGCGTTTGGCTACTGAGGTACAGCCAGCAGACAAAACCAAGTGCGAAGGCCAAGGCGCAAAGCACTATTGGGCTTATTTGTTTGAAGGTGATTTTTCTCGTGAAAAGCAAGGAGCGGATGATGCCATCAACGCGCGCCTTAATTTTGGTTATGCTGTGTTGCGCGCTATGGTAGCAAGGTCGCTTGTGTTAGCTGGCCTAAACCCCGCACTAGGCCTAGGGCATTGCAGTATGGAGAACCCTTTTAACTTGGCGGATGATTTTATTGAGCCTTATCGCTTTGTGGTGGAGCGATGGGTGGCAATGAATCAGCAGGGCGGTTTTGAAGCCGAGTTTAATAGTGCAGCGCGTAAAACTTTGCTCGGTTTTGTCGAACAGGAAATTAAGCTAAATGGCGCAGGTTACCGCTTACCATCTGCTATCAACGAAAGTGTTGCTAGCTATGTGCGTCTGTTAGATGGCAGAGCAAAAACATTAAGTTTGCCGCAAGGTATTGTGATGCAAGCAGATGAAGATGAGTCGTGGGCGTAAATGGTTGGCGCGTGATGTGGGTAATATGCGTGTACGATTGCCCGATGATAGACCACGCGGCGCGGCATGATTACACTATTTTTCGCAAAAGTTTATTACAAGAAAATTTTGTGCAGCTACAAAATTCGCTGTATGTACATCACTTTCCAACCCTTGCAGTGGGTGAGGCAACTATTTTGCGGCTTCGCCCACTTATCCCAAAAGATGCGCAGGTGGCGTTTTTTATTGTCACAGACAAACAATACGGTATGACGCGCGAATTTTTTGGCACACGACCAACAAAGAAAAAGCCCAACATGCCAGAGCAAGTTGAGCTTTTTTGATACAAACTGCCTTGTGAAACAATAGATTACGAATATTCTATTTTATCAGGTATTCCGATGGTGGGGTATCGGAACTGCGAAGGTGATGCTGTTCAATGCGCAATAATTTTATCAGGTATTCCGATGGTGGGGTATCGGAACATGCTCTTTTAGGCGGTCTTGCATCTGCGGATTTTATCAGGTATTCCGATGGTGGGGTATCGGAACATGTGTACCGCACGCCCCACAGATTTATAAATTTTATCAGGTATTCCGATGGTGGGGTATCGGAACCATAATAGTTGTTATCACCCGCTAGCAACAATTTTATCAGGTATTCCGATGGTGGGGTATCGGAACATAATTGCCGGCACGGTGGTGCTGGCGATTATTTTATCAGGTATTCCGATGGTGGGGTATCGGAACAATTGCACGGGCGTTTCGGAAATGTATTTTATTTTATCAGGTATTCCGATGGTGGGGTATCGGAACAACCTGCAATGAATGCTTTAAGCTCACGCGATTTTATCAGGTATTCCGATGGTGGG
>JAYVRE010000287.1:0-4245 GCA_043776535.1 Methylotenera sp.
GTTATCCCATTTAATTGGGTTTGGCGTCCAAGCACCCTCAATGCCGCTGGTGATTGCATGAACGCCTTTACCCGTGCCAAAATCACTGGTCCAGCCAAAGCCTTGCTCTTCAATGCTTGCGCTCTCTGGTTCAGGGCCTTTGTGGCTTTCGGCAGCAGCGCCATGCGCTTTGCCAAAAGTGTGGCCGCCAGCGGTTAATGCCACGGTTTCCTCGTCGTTCATCGCCATGCGAGAGAATGTCTCGCGAATATCACGTGCAGATGCTAGCGGATCAGGGTTGCCATCTGGGCCTTGCGGGTTTACATAAATCAAACCCATTTGCACCGCGCCTAGTGGTTGATCTAATTGGCGATCGCCTTTATAGCGCGCGTTGCCTAGCCAAGTGGTTTCTGGACCCCAATAAATGTCATCTTCTGGCTCCCAAATATCAGCACGGCCACCCGCAAAACCAAAGGTTTTAAAGCCCATCGATTCCATTGCAACGTTACCAGTTAATACAATTAAATCGGCCCAAGAAAGTGCACGACCATATTTTTGCTTAATTGGCCACAACAAACGGCGCGCTTTATCTAAGTTGCCGTTATCTGGCCAGCTATTGATGGGCGCAAAACGTTGTGCGCCTGTACCAGCACCGCCACGACCATCATAAATACGATATGTGCCCGCAGCGTGCCAAGTCATACGCACAAAAAATGGACCGTAATGGCCATAATCGGCAGGCCACCAATCTTGTGAGTCGGTCATAAGAGCGGTCAGGTCTTTCACTACTGCATGCAAATCTAAACTTTTAAATTCCTCAGCATAGTCAAATTTTTCATCCATTGGGTCAGATAAATGTGAGTGCTGATGTAAAATTTTCAGGTTTAATTGCTCTGGCCACCACGCTGCATTGTTTTGGCTTCCTTGCACAGTATTTTTGGTTACGTTACCCGCAAATGGGCATTTTGAATCTGAATCCATGGTTTTCTCCTTTGGTTATGTGTAATTGACTACTATGCTACTAAAAAATAAAAAATTGTTATTTAATTTGCTGCCGCATAATGTGCCAGCAGCTCCATAAGTACTTGGGCGGTAGTTTCAAATATGTTACTCATTTTATTTATCCATAAAACTAAGACAACACAATCAGTCTAGAGAGCAAAATATGATTTGTATAATTGTATGTTTTTATAAAGTTGATTAATAATATTAATCAATGTATGATAAATACCACTATTAAGTGAATAATGAATGAGCCTGACGGAATTAAAATTTATTGTAGCAGTGGCACAAGAACGCAATTTTAGGCGCGCTGCTGAAAAGTGCTTTGTGACACAGCCAGCGTTGAGCTTGGCGATTAAAAAGCTAGAAGAAGAGCTGCATGTGGTGATTTTTGAGCGCAGCCGCACCGATGTAAGCATGACCGAAATAGGCGCGAAAATTGTAGAGCAAGCGTCTAAAGTATTAGAAGAAGCTGCTTATATTAAACAACTGGCAGAGTTAGGTAAAAACCAGCTGAAAGGCACATTAAAGCTGGGTATGATACATTCTGTGGGGCCGTATTTATTGCCAGAAATAATCCCTATTTTGCGCAAAACCGCGCCCGATATGCCGCTAGAAGTGGAAGAAAATTTAACTGCTAATTTAGAAGCGCAGTTAAAAAATGGCGTGATTGATGCGGCAATAATCGCGCTGCCGTTTGCCGTAGCTGGCTTGCAATATCGCGCCTTATACGATGAAGAGTTTGATGTGGTGGTGCCAAGTAGTCATCATTGGGCCAAGCGCAAGTACATTAAGCCAGAAGAGCTATCAGACGAAAAAGTGTTGCTGCTGAATAGTGGCCATTGCTTTAGCAACCAAGTCACGCAGGCGTGCCCAGAGTTATCGCGCAAGGGCGAGATTTTGCAGGGTAACTCGCTTGAGACTATTCGTAATATGGTGGCATCCAACTTGGGCATTACCGTGCTGCCATGCTCGGCTACGGCCGAGCGCTATCATAACCCGCTGATTACGGTGATACCCTTTATTAGCCCTGCACCCACTAGGCGCATTGCGATTGCTTGGCGTAAAAGCTTTGTGCGGCTAGAGGCGGTAGAAAAAATTGCGGAAGCGATTACAGCCATTAACTCTGGTTACATGAAAACAATCAATATATAACCGCATATCAATATGGCGCTAGATTCAATTATCATCTCTGCAATAGCAAAACAACTTAGCGTTGATGCACATGAAATCGTTGCACAAGCGCTAAAAACTGAAGTATTAGTAAGCGATGCCACAAAAAAATTTTTAATTTATACGACTAGAAATAAGCAACCGAAGGCTTTTGTGCTGCTATCCCCCGCTAAAAAGCCCAATGCTATTAAAAGCGGGCATATGAAATTACGTGGCTTAGCAAATAATGTGGGCATTAAGCTAGCGCAAAATTTATTAATGCCCTTAGAGATAGGCGAAAGCGATGGTTTAAGCTACTCAATTAGCGCGTACCATCGGCCATTACACACCACATTTTTATTAAAACAGATGGATAACTGGTGCGTAAGGGCTAGCTTAGTCAATTGGGTAATTGATGTGGCAAAGGCTACTAAAGCTAATGCGAGCGTTGCTGAAATAGAGACACAATTTACTCAGCCACTAGTGGCGCTTAGCCAAGCTAACGATGTAAAGCAAGCGTATAAAAACAGCATCATAGAAGCGACTGAAGCCATTAACAATGGTACATGGCAGCCCTATTTTGTTAGTGCACACAACGATTTGT
The DNA here is from genome assembly GCA_043776535.1 of Methylotenera sp. GTDB lineage: Bacteria > Pseudomonadota > Gammaproteobacteria > Burkholderiales > Methylophilaceae > Methylotenera_A. Next base: position 2,738 of record JAYVRE010000287.1, read on the forward strand.
GGCGTGGCAATGTATTAAGCAGCAATAACACAAAATTTGTTTTGATTGATTGGGATGGCGTAACGCTTATGGGCTATGCTTTTTATGATTTGGTGCGGGTAGCGGGCTCTTTTAACTTAAGCAAAGGCAAGTTTCATGTGGCTTTGCAGCAGTATTGTGCTGTTATGGGTTGTGACAAAAAACAAGCAAAATACTATTTAATTTCAGCGTTTGCATTTTTGTATGCAGATTTAGGTGATTGGCAATATGAGCGGTTTTTAATACTTTTAAATGATTGTATGGAATATTTAGAAATTAATGCTTATTAAGTAGCGGTCAATAAAAAAGGTGCACTAGGCACCTTTTTTATTAATAAGTTAAAACTTATTATTTGTTTAGCTTACTTATTCATTACGTACATTGTAACTTCAAAGCCAAAACGCATTTCAGTAGCTGCTGGTGTTGTCCACATGATAAATCTCCTGAGTTAAATTAATTAAGTACTACATAATCTATGAGTTGTATATTACAGAATAGTTAGACGCAAAGCCTATGTGTTGTTATTAAAAATGACTAATGAAAATCATTAGATGATTTTCATTTTTATTCTAATAAAGCAGTAAAACGCGATAGCCAGCGACTACCACATTGGCTACATTAATACTTAAATTGATACGCATTTCTTCACGTGAATTTATGCCAGCATTCGCATTGGTATTGCTTGCTAGGTATTCGCTCGGTTTAATTAGCCTTCTTAAAACTGGCTGATCGGCGGTGTCGGTAAGGGTTAATTCAATGTTTGGGTAAGCTTGCGCATAAGGCGCATTATTAATTAGCAGACTAGAAAATTTAATGACATTTTTATGTTCGTAGTCTTCTTGCATGTCGGAATCATCGAGCGCAAAAAAATCTAAATTTTTAGGCAGGTCAATCTCACATTTAAGTGCAGCACAGGCCTGCACTAAGTACGGTTTATACTGAGGATAATCGGCAGCAATGCTGGTACGCAAATAATAGACGCTTTGTAAGCCAGCCAAAATAGCCAATATTAGGCCAAACAGCACTAACCAAACATTGAGTTTTGTTTTTGGCTTATCAAATTTTGGATTTGTGCTTAAGTCATCAATATAGATGGGCGCATTGATTTGATCGACATCGTAAACCTCAATAATATTGGGTTGAGATTCTATATTGGTGTTGCCAATATATGCATCGTTAGATTTTTTATCTGATTCTACAATATCTAAATTATCTAAATTTGGTACAGCGCCTAAAGCAACATTTAAAACTTCGCTAATTGGCTTTTCATCAATAGCTTGTGTAATAGCACTGTCATGAGCTTCAATACTGGCTTGGTATTCAGCTGGGCTATAAATGTCATTCGAAATTTCAGTAAGGCGATTTTTGGCGTTAAAAATATGCTCGCACTGACCACATTGCACTTTGCCGCGATGCGCTTTTAGATGCTCTGTGGTAAGTAAAAACTGTGTTTCGCAAGCGGGGCAAGAGGTGATGTAGTTCATCGTCTA
>JAYVRE010000288.1:0-4245 GCA_043776535.1 Methylotenera sp.
TGTAACCCGCGTCGTTAATGGCGCGCAGAATGGGTTCGCTAAGGCCTAGCTCGTTAAAGTTAGATGTGTTTGTTTCAAAAGGCGTTGTTTTTTCAGACATGATTTGTTCAGACAAAGTAATGCTCCAGCATGAGTTTTAAGCCAGCCAATTACTTTGAGGTAACACCAATCGAGGATGACGAATAAAGGTTAGATAACCTGATAAAAAAGACCGCTACGCTGATTGGTTTGCGTAGGGACATATATTTTGAGAACCAGCATTATACGGGGAATTACAATTAAAGTGAGTTTTGTGTTTTTGTAGCCTTGATGAAGCATAGCGAAATCAAGGAATGATTAACCTCGATTTCATTACATTACATCGAGGCTACCTGCTTTGTGTTATTTATTGGAACGACCAGTTAGAAACACAACAGCAAGTCCTGTGATTGCTATGCTTGCTATGGTTGCACCCGCCCAAGGCTGACCGTTAATAGCAACATATCCGCCAACGGCAATACCACCTGTCCCGATAAGGAAAGCAAACACCTGACCAATGATACGCTCAATAAAAATAAAACCATTAGTTCGCTTGTTTTCAGTCCTTCTAAATTCGGCTTCAATTTGTGTTTGCTGTATAACCCAATCTACGGCTTCAGGCTTAAACTGCTGAAGACGTTCTAATTGGGCAACTGGAATAACAGGGGAGTCGGTTTCTTGTTGGTGAACTGTCATTTCGCCATCGCGGCGATTAACCCTGGCTGTTGTAGATTTGTTTGCCATGTTCTTTGGTGACTTTATTTAAACTCGAAGCAACACGATTAGCATCACCCCTAAGATTTTTCATATCTTTAATAAAATCACCTTTAGATGGGCGAATATACTCACTACCAGTATTTAAAACTAGTACTTGACGCGCACCTTGCATGAAGTTTCTTAAATGTTCCATGTCAGTATGATAAGTTAAATGTGTGAAGAGTTCAACTAAGTACACTTAGTGTAACAATAAATTCATTTAAAAATTCATCAAGCTATGATTAATGCGGATGATTCTTTCGCCAAACCCAAGGTTGCATTGGTTTTTTGCTTTTCCAAAGCCCCAATTTGTTAGTGCGCGCTTGCTGCTGCTGATACAAAAGCGAGCCATCCATTGAGTAACGCTCATTAAACCAAGCATGTCCGTTTTGAATCATGTAAGTGCTCACATCTTGATTATTACATCGAAGCTTGCCTAGCTTGCGGCCATATTTATCGGTACCGCTAATCGCCGCGTAGATGCTGGCACCTGAGCATAGTTGCATCAGCGCACGACGTGATTTTTTGCCATAGGCTTGGTTACGTTCTGGCGCATCAATGTCGGTAATGCGCAGTTTGTATTCAAAGCCTGCATCGACTATTTTTACTGTATCACCATCGTAAAAATAGGTGATTTCGGCTGAACTAGCAGGCTGGCTGCAGACCACCATAAATAAAACCAAAAGCCATGCGGTTGCTAGGGCAGTTATAAGTTGCTTAAAATTCAAAAAGTTAAACCACATTTGCCCCTCACCCGCCCCCGTATCAAGTGCGGGGCGGTGTCTAAAGTCGCGCACTGGGTTTTTGTAGGAGGCACGACCCCGTGCCGACGGTTTGATCGCGACGAGGCGTCGCTCCTACTAACAGTCATAATTCGTTGGTGTTAGCACCGTCGGTATTGGTTCTAGCTCAGTAATGGGGTGATCTTTACTGTAATGCAAACCACGGCTTTCTTTACGTGAAATCGCGCTCTCCACTATCAACTCAGCCACTTGCAGTAAATTACGCAGCTCGATTAAATCGTTGCTGATTTTGAAATGTTGATAAAATTCTTGCACTTCATCACGTAGCATGTGGATGCGATGCAGCGCGCGGCTTAAGCGTTTATCGGTGCGCACAATGCCAACGTAGTTCCACATAAAGCGCCGCAGCTCATCCCAGGTGTGGGTAATCAGCACTTCTTCATCGGCGTCGGTCACGCGGCTTTCATCCCAGTTTGGGAGTTTGCTATAAGTTTGTGTTGATGCGCTTAAAATATCCGCTGCTGCGGCGCGGCCAAATACTAAACATTCTAATAGCGAATTGCTGGCGAGGCGATTCGCACCGTGCAAGCCTGTGCAAGCGGTTTCGCCGATGGCATACAAGTTAGCGATGTCTGTTTTGCCTTGCGCATCCACCATCACGCCGCCACAACTATAATGCGCGGCGGGCACCACAGGGATTGGCTGCTGGCTGATATCGATGCCAAGCTCTAAACAGCGCGCGTAAATATTGGGAAAATGCCCTTGAATAAACGCCAGAGGTTTATGCGTAATATCTAAATATACGCAATCTAGCCCACGTTTTTTCATCTCGAAGTCGATGGCGCGGGCGACTACATCGCGCGGTGCGAGTTCTTCGCGGCTGTCGTGCTCTGGCATGAAGCGTGTGCCATCAGGTAGCCTTAGTAGGCCGCCTTCGCCACGCACTGCTTCGGATATTAAAAATGATTTGGCGTGCGGGTGAAACAAACACGTGGGATGAAACTGAATAAATTCCATATTAGCGGCTCTGCAACCCGCACGCCAAGCCATTGCCATGCCATCGCCCGTGCTTACATCGGGGTTGGTGGTGTACAAATACACTTTGCCCGCGCCTCCCGTGGCCAAAACCGTGTTTTGCGCGGCAATGGTGATGACTTTGCCTGTTTTGTTATCCAGCACATAAGCGCCTAAGCAGCTGTTTTCGGTGGTGGATTTATTCACTTTTTTGCTGGCTATTTTTTTAGAAGTCAGCAAATCCACCGCAATATGATTTTCTAAAATCGTAATATTGGCGTGTTCACGCACTTTTTGCGCTAAAGTCTTTTGCACCGCCTGGCCAGTGGCATCCGCCACATGCACAATACGGCGCTGACTATGGCCACCTTCGCGGGCGAGATGCAGCCCGCTGTTATCGGCCTCGCGCGTAAATTCTACGCCTTGGCTAATCAGCCATTCCACCACCTCTCGCGCCCTCAAAGCCACCAAGCGTGTAATTTCAACGTCGCACAAACCTGCACCCGCGATTAAGGTATCTTGAATGTGCTCTTCCACCGAATCATCATTATTTAAAACCGCCGCAATGCCGCCCTGCGCCCAGCTACTGGCACTGTCGGAAACCTCGCGTTTACTCACAATGCATACGCGTTTTTGGTCGGCTACTTGCAGCGCCATGGTAAGCCCAGCAAGGCCGCTGCCAATAATCAATACGTCGAATTGTTGCGTCATAAATACTTTATAAATAACACGGTTGAATGAACTTATAAGAGTTTAGCTGTGTCTTTACCCTTAAGCTAGTAAAGATAAGAAGTACTTTATTTTTTGGCAGGGACTATCAAAGTAGGACTTAGAACAAATGCTGGAGGAAGACATGCTACAGACGAGAAAAATTGAGGAATTATCACGCTCAAGTTTCGTGGAATCCGCCCCACAGGGGTATACTACGGGCTATAAGAATACGAGCGCAGGGAGTAATACCTCAATGGCTGATAAGCCAATAACTAGTGCCAATGCAGGTAATCGCGAGCTTGACCAAGTGTTAGTGGAGCGCGCACAGCAAGGCGACAAAAAAGCTTTCGGCATGTTGGTGGAAAAATACCATCGCAAGCTTGGGCGTTTGCTTGGGCGTATGATTCGTGATCAGGCTGAGGTTGAAGACGTGGTGCAAGAATCGTTTATTAAGGCGTATCGCGCACTGCATAACTTTAGAGGCGATAGCGCGTTTTATACTTGGCTTTATAGAATCGGCATTAATACGGCTAAGAATTACTTAGTCTCAATGGGCAGGCGTCCGCAAGTCATGCAAGAAGTTGAGATTGATGACGTGGAAAACTTTGATGATGGTGGCGAAATGCGCACCATGGACACGCCAGAAACTGCGTTGATGACCAAACAAATCGCGCAGGTGGTGAATGATACCGTGGCTAGTTTGCCTGAGGAATTACGCACCGCGATTACTCTGCGTGAGATTGAAGGTTTAAGCTATGAGGAAATTGCAACCTTGATGCAATGCCCAATAGGCACCGTACGCTCACGTATATTTAGGGCGCGCGAGACGATTTCGGAAAAGTTGAAACCCTTATTAGACACACCAGACGGCAAACGTTGGTAGGCTATTAGTTATTATAAGAATTTAGGGATTAAACGCATTAGTTTTATTTGAGGTAAGAAAAATGAAAGATCAATTATCTGCATTAATGGATGGCGAGTTTGATACTGAAAGCGCAGAACA
>JAYVRE010000289.1:0-4234 GCA_043776535.1 Methylotenera sp.
CCACACTTGCATTACGAATTTTTGGTTGATAAAGTGCATCGCGACCCAATGACGGTGGCTTTACCCACTATTATTCCTATTGATGCAAAATACAAAAAAGAGTTTAATGCGATGAGCTTAGATTACATGGCAAAAATCGAAATGCTTAACCGTAGCCAAGACTCTGCAAAACAAGTCGCTGCAAAAGATTAACTCAGGCAATCAGTCAGCTAGGAAAACCAGCAATGCAATTATTTATCGGCATTATGTCTGGTACCAGTTTGGATGGCGTGGATGTTGCGCTAACATCGTTTGAAGGTACTACAGCTGAAAATACTGGCTGCCAATTAATCGCTACGCATTTTTTGCCCTACCCCGCAGCCCTTAAATTAGAATTATTAACCCTGCACGAGCCTATGTCTAACGAGCTTGAATCCGCCACCATGATGGGCAACAAGCTAGCGGTGCTATATGCCGATGCGGTTAATGCGCTGCTGAAATCTGCACACAAAAAAGCCAGCGAAATTACCGCGATTGGCTGCCACGGCCAAACTATTCGGCATAGACCCCAGTTTGGAGATGGGATTGGGTTTACCCTTCAAATTGGCAACGCGGCTTTATTGGCAGAGCTAACTAACATTACCGTGGTTGCAGATTTTAGAAGCCGCGACATCGCGGCAGGCGGTCAAGGCGCGCCGCTGGTGCCTGCATTTCATCAAGCCATATTTGGCTCTAATCAAGTCAATCGCGCTTTAATTAACATCGGCGGCATTGCCAATATTACCTATCTTGGCAAAGATGGCGCGGTGTTGGGCTTCGATTCTGGGCCTGGCAATATGCTCATCGACAGCTGGACTAAGCTAAAAACTGGTAAAGATTACGACGCAGATGGCACATGGGCAGCCACTGGCGTGGTGCTAGATGCTTTATTATTAAACATGCTTGCCGAGCCTTATTTTGCGCTGCACCCGCCCAAAAGCACAGGTCGCGATTTATTTAACGATGACTGGTTAAAGCAGCACCAGCTTTACCCGCATTTGCGCCCACAAGATGTGGCGAGAACGCTAGTCGCTCTCACCACGCAGAGCATTGTTGATGCGCTAAAAAAATGTGGCGCTGTAGATGAGGTGTATTTATGCGGCGGCGGCGCGCACAATAGCTTACTTAAAGCAGAATTGCAGGCGCTACTTGGCGATAAAAAAGTTTTAACGACTGAGCAACTAGGCATTGGTGTCGATTGGGTGGAAGCCACCGCATTTGCTTGGCTGGCTAAACAAACGATTGAAAATAAACCCAGCAATTTGCCCGCCGTCACGGGTGCTAAGGGCTTGCGCATTTTAGGTGCAATCTATCCTAAGTAAATCTACACTAAATAAATCGCCCTAAGTACATCACCCCAAATATAACACCCGCTTATGCAAGTTTTAGCCGCATTGCGTATAATCACAACAAATGATTAAAAGAATTATGATGACTAAACCAACTAAAGCCACCATCACCTTTGATAACAACGCCAAGCCGATTGAGCTGCCCGTGCTTTCTGGCACGGCGGGCTTTGACGTGATTGATATACGCAACCTAGGCAAACATGGCGTCTATACTTACGACCCTGGCTTTATGGCGACCGCCGCGTGCCAATCAAACATCACTTATATTGATGGTGAAAAAGGTGTGTTATTGCATCGCGGCTACCCGATTGAACAACTGGCCGAGCATTGTAACTTTTTAGAAGTATCGTATTTGTTGATGCACGGCGAGCTACCAAACGCCGCGCAAAGTGCAGAATTCACCCATATTATTAGCAGCCACACCATGCTGCACGATCAGCTTAGCAATATATTCCGTGGTTTTAGGCGCGACGCGCACCCGATGGCGGTGATGATTGGCGTGGTCGGCAGCATGAGTGCATTTTATTTCGATGCGATGGACGTGTATAACCCACAGCATCGCGTTATTTCCGCGCATCGCCTATTGGCCAAAATGCCTACCATTGCGGCTTGGAGCTATAAATACAATATCGGCCACCCGTTTATACAGCCCAAAAATAAGCTCAATTACGCTGAAAACTTCATGCACATGATGTTTGCCACACCATGCGAAGAATACACACCCAACCCAGTATTGGCGCGGGCTTTCGAGAAGATATTAATTCTGCATGCTGACCACGAACAAAACGCATCAACCTCTACAGTTCGGCTGGTAGGCTCAAGCGGCGCTAACCCGTTTGCCAGCATCTCGGCTGGCATTGCCTCACTGTGGGGGCCTGCACACGGCGGTGCTAACGAAGCCACACTCACCATGCTAGAAGAAATTGGCGACGTATCACGCATAGGCGAATTTATTAAACGTGCCAAAGATAAAGCCGACAGCTTTAGACTGATGGGCTTTGGGCACAGGGTTTACCGTAATATGGACCCGCGAGCTGCCATTATGCGCACTACCTGCCACGAGGTGCTAAACGAGCTTGGCTTGCACGACGACCCGATTTTTAAACTGGCCATGCAGCTAGAAAAAATTGCGCTAGAAGACGACTACTTTGTCAGCAAAAAACTCTACCCCAATGTCGATTTTTACAGCGGCATTGTCATGCGCGCGATGGGAATCCCCAATAGCATGTTCACCGCCATCTTCGCCCTAGCCCGCACCGCAGGCTGGATAGCACAATGGAGCGAGATGAACGCCGACCCAGAACATAAGATTGGACGGCCACGGCAGCTTTATACTGGTGAGGCAAGGCGCGAGTTTTTGCCAATAGAAAATAGATAACTTGCTCATTGATTTCTTAAATTAGGGCATTTAAATAATGGCTAAAGATTGTTGTGATAGTGGCTGTAGTAGCAATACGCTTATCACCCCAAGATATCGAAAAATACTTATGATTGCATTAGCAATAAATGCTGCCATGTTTATTGTTGAAGTAGTGGGCGGTTTTAATGCCAGCTCGGTCTCTTTAATGGCAGACGCAATCGACTTTTTTGGCGATGCCATGAATTACGCAATTTCATTACTGGTTTTATCGATGAGTTTAATGTGGCGTGCGCGTGCAGCTTTTTTTAAAGGCATTACAATGGGCTTGTTTGGCTTGTTTGTTTTAGCTAGTGCAATATGGTCTTTTACACACGGCAAAGTACCAGAACCTTACACGATGGGCTTAATAGGCATGCTTGCACTAGTCGCTAATGTAAGCGTCGCACTTATGTTATATGCTTACCGTGAAGGGGATGCCAATATGCGTTCTGTCTGGTTATGTAGCCGTAATGATGCTATTGGCAATTTGGCGGTCATACTTGCCGCCGTTGGTGTGTTTGGTAGTGGTAGCGCTTGGCCTGACTTACTAGTTGCACTAATAATGGCAGGGCTTGGTTTGTCTGCATCGATACAGGTTTCAAGCCAGGCACTCAGAGAGCTTAAGTACAAGTTGAGTTAGTGAAATAAAAGTTTCAACTTAGTACTTTTAAAGCATACCGTAGCACCCGCATGGATGTTGCCTTGCAGAGCATATTAATTTAGTATGTAAAACCTAATTCTTTTAATTTTTCATGCATTTGTTGGCTCACTACAGCATAACCCTTGGCGTTGGCGTGAATTTGGTCTGATTTTAAATCTCTATCCGAAAGCACCTGTGAAAACACATCGGTAATTAATGGCGTTGTGGTTTCTTTGGCAATAGCCGCATACAGCGGATGATCAGACAAATTGCCAAAAGTGGCTTTTAATGGGCTAAATTCTGGAATTGCCACCAAAATGGTTGCGATACCTTGCGCTTTGGCATGCGACAGAATGGCTTTAAGATTGCTTATCACTTCGCTGGGATGTGTATTGTGTAACAAATCGTTGCCGCCAAGTTCCACGATTAACAATTTGGGTTGATGTTGTTCCAGCAACCGTGGCAAGCGTTCTAAGCCGCCCGCTGTTGTATCTCCTGGAACACCGTCGTTAATAATTTTCCAGCCCGTACTTTTGGCGAGTAGTGTTGGATAATCTTCTCCTAAACTGGCACCCGTTCCGTAACTTAAACTATCACCCAAAATAAGCACGGTTGCGCCCGCTGGAATGGCCGTATGTTTTAGCGCACTGCCGCCACAACTGGCGAGTATTAAAATAAAGAGTAAATAAATAAGTTTTTTCATTAGGTTTTATTCAACAATCATACTTTTGCGGTGCACCATGGCATATAACAACGGTAGCACTAATAATGTGAGCAAGGTAGATGACAGCACACCGCCAATCACCACAGTCGCTAATGGCCGTTGCA